>NZ_FUKP01000003.1:0-37313 GCF_900163825.1 Micrococcus lylae
GTGGGGGTCGGCGCGGCGGAGGTCGGCGTGGGGGCTGGAACGGATGGTGTCGGTGTGGGGCGCGGGGTCGTCGGTGCGGAGGAGGTCGGCGACGGTGTCGGAGCCGGAGAGGAGGTGGTCGGCGTGGGAGTGGGGGTCGGCGCGGCGGTGGTCGTCGGCGTGGCCGTGGGGGTCGGCGCGGCGGTGGTCGAAGGCACCGGTGGGGCCGACGGGGACCACGTGGGCGTCGGAGTCGGGGCGTCAGTGGTGGACGCGGACGTGCTCGAGGGGGAACGCGTCGGCGACGCCGGGGCGGACGCGGACGTGCTCGGTGCCGCCGTGGCCGGGGCGGAGGAGGACGACGAGGCAGTGGAGGAGGGGGCCGTCGTCGCGCTTTCGGTGGAGGAGGGAGAGGAGGACGACTCCGAAGGGGAGGAGGTCCGGGAGGCCTCCCGGGCGCCGGTGGGCACCGCCGACTCCGAGGGGTCTGCCCTGCAGCCGGTCAGCACGAGGCCGGCCAGGAGGGCGGAGACGGTGAGACGGCGGAGCGGGCGGGGACGGGCGGACACGAGGACCTCTTCCAGGAGCACGCGACGACAGGCCCCTGACGGGGCACGCAGGACGGGAGGGAGCCACGCTCAGTCCTGGGTCCGGAATGGATCCATAGACAGGGGACAGGCGCGGCATCCAAGGACCACAGCGTACGTTCGCCGGAGATCCTCACCGGCCGGATGACGTGGCTCCGGCCGGATCGATGCCGGAACGATGCCACATCGTGACCGAATGCCGACCCGCCTGGCCCGGTCATCCGACAGCGGTCACCCGGGGGGGCTCACCCGAGCCGCGGCGCAGTGGCCTCGGCGTCCGTGGCGGAGGCCTCGACGGTCCCGCTGGGCGAGGGCTCCGCGGACTGCGTCCCCTCAGTGGAGGAAGGGCTCGGGGACCTCGAGGAAGCCGGAGACGTCGATGCGCTCGCGGACGGGGTCGGAGACTCGGTCTCGGTCGGCGAGGGGCTCGGGGACTTCGGTGATTCGGTCTCGGTCGGCGAGGGGCTCGGGGACTTCGGTGATTCGGACTCGGTCCGCGAGGGGCTCGGGGACGGCGTCGGCGACTCGGTCTCGGTCCGCGACGGGCTCGGGGACTCTGGCGATTCGGTTTCGGTCGGCGAGGGGTTCGGGGACGTCGATGCGCTCGCGGACGGGGTCGGCGACTCGGACTCGGTCGGCGACTCGGATTCGGTCGGCGAGGGGCTCGGGGATGGCGTCGGCGACTCGGTCTCTGTCCGCGACGGGCTCGGGGACTCCGGCGATGCGGACTCGGTCGGCGAGGGGCCGGTCGTCGGGGACGTCGAGCGCGACGGCGTCGCGGACGACTCCGACGCACTCGGCTCCGCCGACTCCGAGCCGGTGGGACGGGAGGACGAGGACGGGGCGCCGCTCGAGGTCGGCGCCTGGGACGTCTGCGGAGCGGAGGTGGGGGCCTGGGAGGTCCGCGGTGCCGCGGTCTGCGGCGGCTGCAGCACCAACGGCTGCGGGTTGCGCGCCGCCTGCTGTCCACGACGGCCGGCATCCGAGAGCCAGGGGCCGAGCATGTCCGCGGAGACCCGGGCGGTGAGCACGCCGGCGCCCTCCGGGGCCAGGGAGCCCTGGTCCACCTCGAGCAGCAGGCTGCCGTCCTCCAGGAACACGATGCCGTCCCAGACCCGTCGGTTCTCCGCGGCGTCCGGCTCGCGGACGGCGGCGTCGAGGCGGTCTTCGTTCACGTCCGGGTCCTCCTGCAGGCGGGAGGCGATCTCGCGGCGCAGGGCGCTCCAGCCGCTCTCGCTGAACAGGTCCTCGGGGTCGAGGACCCTGCCCTGCTGTGCGTCGTACCAGAGCACGCGCGATGCGGCGACGGCGGTGTCCTCGCGCTTCTGGGTGGAGACGATGCGGGCCGCGGCGACCGTCGGACCCACCACGGCGAGCAGCGGCTGCACGTCCAGGCGCACATCCTGGTCCGTCGCGTCACGGGAGAAGGCGTCCACGCGGGCCAGCACGGCCTCCTCCATGGCCTTCGTCCAGGTGTCCGCGTGCGGGACGGCGAACCAGGCGCCGTCGTAGTCCGGGTCGGTGCCCTTGATCGCGCGCAGGGTCGCTCCCGGCAGCATGTCCAGGTCGTGCGTCGGCACGTCCATGGTGAACGGCGCCAGGTCCATCGGGGGCAGCGTCGTCGCCTCGGTGGCGGAGGACGACGGCGACGGGGAGGAATCATCGGAGGCGTCGTCCTTCGGACCACAGGCCGTCAGTGCGAACACCGCGACGGCGACGACGGAGAGGAGAGCGCGGGAGCGACGTCGGGAAGCGGGGGAGGGCATGGGTTCACTTTCGCGGGTCGTGGGAGGTGAGCAGGGCGTCGATCTTGGCGGCCGCCTCGTCCGCGGTGCGGGGGCGGAAGTCGGGGTCTCGGCGGCGTCGGCGGTTCCTCAGCACGCGCAGGACCACCCAGACGGCCAGGACCGTGATGACGAGGACCACGACCACGTTGGAGAACAGGTCAGCATAGTCCGACACGAGATGGAAGTTCGCGCCCAGCAGGTAGCCGCCGTAGACGAGGACGGTGTTCCACACGGCCGAGCCGATCGTGGAGTAGAGGACGAACAGGCCCAGGTGCATGCGCTCGATGCCTGCCGGGATGGAGATGAGGGACCGGAACACCGGGATCAGGCGGCCCAGCAGCACGCTCCACGTGCCGTAGCGAGCGAACCAGCGCTCGGTGGCCTCGACGTCGTCGATGTCCACCAGGGGGAGCCGGTCCGCGATCCGGTACATCCGGCGACGGCCGAGGGCTGCACCGACCCCGTACAGGGCGAGTGCGCCGACCACGGAGCCGACCGTGGCCCACGCGGTGGCAGCGAGAGGGGAGAAGGCGCCGTTCGCGGCGGTGAAGCCGGCCAGCGGCAGGATCAGCTCGGAGGGGATCGGCGGGAAGAGGTTCTCGGCGAAGACGGCGAGGGCGACGCCGACGGGGCCGACGGCCTCCATGATTGCGACGACCGCATTGCCGAGCCAGCCGTAGTCAGCGGACTCGGCGGCCGCGAGCGTGGAGAGGGCGCCAGGGGTGAGGTGCATGCCTGTCATTCTTCCGCACGCGCGCACGCGGGCAGAGAGGGCATGACGTGAGGGATTGCTCACCTCGGCCCGGGCGGGGTCGGGGCCACGCCGGTCAGGGGACGACTTCCGGGGTGCCCAGGACGCATCGGGGCGCGGACTTCGGTAGTGTGGCCTGCTGTAGACCCTGACGACTACAGACGTCCTCTCGCGCACCAGAGTGTGCCGCGGGAATGACTGGAAGGAAGCGATCCATGAGCATCGTCCAGATTCCCCTGCGCCTCACCTCCGGCGCGTTCATCCTCAACTCGGGCCTCAACAAGCGGAAGCTGTCCGACGAGCAGGCCGCCGGCCTCCAGCAGATGGCCGTCAAGGGCGTGCCGCAGCTGTCGAAGCTGACCCCGGCCCAGTTCAAGAACTTCCTCGTCGCCTCTGAGATCGGCACCGGAGCGGCCCTGCTGCTCCCGGTGGTCCCGGGATGGCTCGCCGGCGCCGCTCTGACCGCCTTCTCCGGCGGCCTGATGTCCATGTACCTGAACACCCCGGAGATGACCCAGGCCGACGGCGTGCGCCCGTCCCAGGAGGGCACCGCGGTGGCCAAGGACCTGTTCCTCGTCGGCGCGGGCGTGGGCATCATGGCCGACTCCGTGGCCAACCGCCCGGGCAAGCGCCGCAAGGCCGCCAAGAAGCGCGCCGCCCGCATCGACGCTGCCCGTGACGCCAAGGTGGAGGCCATCGCCGCCGCCAAGGCCGACAAGGTGGACGCCATCCACGCCGCCCGCGACGAGCAGACCGCTGCCCTGCGCGAGGCCCGCGAGGAGCTGAAGAAGCTGCGCAAGGCCGCCTGAGCCTGACGCCACTGCACGACGGGGCCCGCACCGGATCATCCGGTGCGGGCCCCGTTGCGTCAGCCGTCATGCCGTCCCGGCCGGTCAGATGTCCACCTCGGTGGGGTTGAGGACGCGGCGCAGGAAGTCCTGCGTACGCGGCTGCTGCGGGTCGGTGATGACGTCCGCGGCACGGCCTTCCTCCACCACGATGCCGCCGTCCATGAAGACCACGCGGTCCGCCACCTCGCGGGCGAAGCCCATTTCATGGGTCACCACGAGCATGGTCATGCCGTCCCTGGCCAGCTGGCGCATGATGGCGAGCACTTCGCCGACCGTCTCCGGGTCGAGGGCGGAGGTGGGCTCATCGAAGAGCATGAGCTGCGGGGCCATGGACAGGGCGCGGGCGATCGCCACACGCTGCTGCTGTCCGCCGGAGAGCTGGTCCGGATAGCGGTCCGCGAGCTCGCCGAGGCCCACACGCCGCAGCTGACGCCGGGCCACCTTCTGTGCTTCGGCCTTCCCCCGTTTGAGGACCTTGATCTGGGCGACCGTGCAGTTCTCCATCACGGTCAGATGAGGGAACAGGTTGAACTGCTGGAACACCATGCCGACGTGGCGGCGCATGGTGTCGATGTCCACGTCCGGGTCGGTCACGGTGAACTCGCCGACCTCCACCGTGCCGCTGTTCGGGGTCTCCAGCAGGTTCACGCAGCGCAGCAGCGTGGACTTGCCCGAGCCGGAAGGGCCGATGAGGCAGACGACCTCGCCGGGGGCGACGTCCAGGTCGATGCCCTTGAGCACGTGGTTCGATCCGTAGGACTTGTTCAGGTCCTTGATGGTCACGCGGGCGGCCTGGACCTGACGCAGGGAGCCGGTGGTGGGCGGGTGCGGATCCGTGCCCGGGGTGTGTGCGGTGTTCTCGGACATCTCAGACCTTCTTCCGGGCGGACGTGGACTCGAAGCGGCGGGCCAGCAGGGACAGCGGCACGGTGATCACCAGGTACAGCACACCGGCGACCACGATCGGGGTCATGCCTGCGCCGAGCGAGGAGATGCCGTCGCGGCCGAACTTCGTGAGGTCGTACTGGAAGACCGCGAGGCCGAGCACGTAGACCAGAGACGAGTCCTTGGTCAGCAGGATGACCTCGTTGGTCAGCGGCGGCAGCACGATGCGGAACGCCTGTGGGATCACGATGGTCACCATGGCGCGCCAGGCAGGCATGCCGAGGGAGCGGGCGGCTTCCGTCTGGCCCTTCGGCACCGCCTGCAGACCTGCGCGGAGGGTCTCGGCGATGTAGGCCGACGCCACCAGGCCCAGGGCGAGGCAGACGACCAGCGGGATGGGCCAGCTCACGCCGAAGGCGAAGGGCACGCCATAGCCGAGGGCCAGGAACACGAGCAGCGCCGGGACGCCGCGGAAGAACTCCACGTAGGCGGTGGCGATCCAGCGGTACGGGGGGAAGGCGCTCATGCGCATCAGCGCGAGGACCATGCCGCCGAGAAGACCCAGGACGAACGACGTGACCGTGTAGAAGAGCGTGTTGCCGAGGCCGACGAGGATGATGTCCGGGAACATCGCGCCCACGGCGCCGAAGTTGAAGACGTTCTCCCCGAGGGCCGTCCAGTCGACCAGGACGGCAAGGAGCACGATCGCCAGGACGAACACGCTGGCCTGGACCGCCAGCGAGATGGTCTTGCGACGGCGGGCCGCGCCCGGCTTCGGCGTCTGCTCCTGGGCGCGTTGGGGCGTGGGGGTCTGCTCTGCGGTGCTCACCTGTAGGCCTCCTGCACGTGTCCGAACCACTTGTCCTGCAGCTCAGCGACCTTGCCCTCGGTGCGCAGCTCCTGCAGTGCGCGGTCCACGGCGGAGAGCAGCTGGGCCTTCTCGGCGCCGACCGCCATCCCGAGCTGTTCGCCGGTGGGCAACTCTTCGACGATCTCGAAGCGGTCGTCGTCCTTCAGCTCGTACAGGAGCACGGACTGGTTCCCGAGGGTGGCGTCCACGTTGCCGGCCTTCAGGGCCTGCACCTGCATGCCGCCGTCCTCGTACTGGACGACGTTCAGCCCCTGCTCCGTGGCGTACTCGGCGCCGGTGGTGGCGGTCTGCACGCCGACGCGTGCGTCCTCCAGGTCCTCGACGGACGTGAAGCCCCTGTCCTTGCGGGCGATGAGCACGAGGTCGTCGTCGAGGTAGGGGCTGGTGAAGGCCATGACGCGCTGACGGGCCTCGGTGATGGAGATCGACGAGGCGTTGAGGTCGCAGCCGGTGAGCGAGGCGCCGGACTCGATCGCCTCGAAGGACGAGTCGATGACGTCGACGTCCAGCTCGAGTTTCTCGGCGACGGCGTGCACGAGCTCGATGTCGTAGCCGGTGATCTTGCCGTCTTGTTCGAACTCGAACGGCGGGTACGGGATGTCCGAGCACACGGTGAGGGTGCCGGGCTCCACCAGCTGGTAGGAGGAGGACAGGTGCTCATCGGAGCCGACCGCCTTGGAGGAGGACGTGCCTCCGATGACGGCGCAGCCCGAGAGGGCGAGCGCGCCGGTGCACAGGGAGGCGGCGGCGACGACACGGTGGTGCGTGCGTGACATGGGACTGCCTTCATTGCGACGGGACCGGAGTCCGTCGGGTCGTGGTGTGCCGGGCGCCGCGGGCTCCCCGCAGGGAGGACGACGCCCCTTGATCGCCACATCATAGATGTTGCGCATGTCACATGTCGCGTAGGGGGACGTAGAGGTCGCGGGCAGGCTCGACTCCGGTGCAGGTCTCGCCCTCGAGGCAGGGCCCCGATGCCCTGGACTCGCGCCCCTGAGCCGAGGATAGTGGGCCAGAACACGGGAAGACGTCCTGGAGAGGAACCATGAAGACCTCAGTGCACCTGGCCGGCCTCCTGGCGGCCGCCGCCGTGACCCTGGCCGCCTGCTCCTCTGGGATGCCCGACCCGGACGAGGAGGCCGGCGGAGGCACGGGGGACCCCGAGGGGGCGACGACGTCCGAGTCTGCAGGGGAGTCGCCCGAGACGTCGACGTCGGCCGGGTCGGGCGGGGAAACCTCCGCGGACCGTTCGCCGGAAGGGACGGACGCTTCGGCGACCTCGCCGTCGGACGAGGAGGACGAGCCGAGTCCTTCGGGCGGTCACGACGGGCCCTCACTGGAAGCCGGTCCCGGCCTCGACGGGACGCCCTCCTCCCCGTCGTCCTCGTCGACGCTGAGCGCCGCGGGGCGCGAACAGCAGTCCCGCCTGGAGGAGATGGCCCCGAGCGTCCTGCTGGCCGAGGACCTTCCCGGAGACGTGCTCGTGGGCGAGCAGCGCCGGGCCTCCGTGGACTCGCAGTTCGAGTTGAACATGACCGTGCGCGGCGTGGAGGCCCAGGGTGAGTGCCGGCGGCTGATCACCCGGATCGACACGTTCTCCCGGCCGGGCTCGGCGGTCGGGTTCTCCCAGTACGAGGTGGACCCGGACGCCGAGGGGGCGATCGGGGAGCCGGAGGCGTTCGCCGCGGCCGTGATCACCCCGGACGAGGAGGACGTCATGGGCATGTTCGGGCAGCTGCCGGAGGTCTGCGGCGAGCTGAGCGGGCCGAACGCCACGGCGGTGTTCGAGCCGGTCGAGGGCCTGCCCGGGGCCAGCCGGCTGGTCATGGAGTCCGGTGGTGAGCGCATCGAGCTGCTCATGGGCGGGGCCTCGGACGGGGACGAGCACGTCTACACCGGATATGTCAACATCGAGACGGAGCTCGCCGAGCAGATGCTGCGCGAGCAGGTCGCCGCCTTCGAGGAGCGGAAGCGGTGACGACGCCCCGCAGGCCGCCGTCCCGTCTGGCCTCGCATCCGTATCGCTGAGGAGGACCTGCCATGATCACCGCCGGACCGCGCACCGCAGCTGGCCGCAGCGCCGGACCTGCCACGGCAGGTCGCCGCGCCCGGACCTCCCTGACGGCTCTGGCGGTCGCCGCGCTGCTCGCGGTGACGGCCTGCGGCGCCGAGGACGCCACCGAGGGGGCGGCCCCCTCGCCGGTGCGGAAGGAGGCCAGCGCAGACGCCAGCACTGCGGAGGAGCAGCAGACGCCTCAGGCCCCGGACGACATCGTGGCCACGGTGCCGGGCAACTACCGCGGCACGGACTCCACCACGCTGGCGCCTGGCGAGGCCGAGCGCGTGCTGCCGGGCATGCGTGCCGCCGTGGTGCCCGCCGCCGACCTGCCGGGCGGGCTGGTGACCGCCGAGCGCATCCAGGAGATGCCGGACGTGCCCTTCAGCCAGCCGCTGCCGCTGGAGGGTGTGGAGCCGACAGGCGAGTGCGGGGACCTCGTCCGACGCATCGACGAGGCCACGGTGCCGCACACGGTCCTGCTGCACACCGGCTACGAGGTGGACCCGGGAGCGGCCGGGGAGCTCGGGCCCGAGGCCTCCGTGGCGTCGTTCCTCGTCTACACGCCCTCCACCACGGATCTGGTGGGAGCGTACGGAGCCCTGCCCCAGACCTGCGGGACTCTCACCGGTTCCGATGGCACTGAGGTGGAGTTCTCCGCCGTGGACGGCGTACCCGGCGCCGTGCTCGTCCGGTCCTCCGGGCCCCGCGGCGAATCGGTCGTCACCCTGGGCGGTGCCTCGGCCGGCCACCGGCACCTGTCCGCGACGTTCGTGCAGGTGGAGCCCGAGGCCGCCGCGCAGATGCTGCGAGCCCAGGTGGAGGCGTTCCGCGCGGCCGAGTGAGCCGAGCGGGGTGCCGTGGGTTCGCTCCTGCGCACTGTCCGGCCGCCGTGGGGCGGAACTAGGCTGGATCCACGACCACCGACCCCGTTGAGGAAGGCGGAGACGAGCCGGTATGACGAAGAAGAAGACCTCCACGACGTCGGACGCGAAGAAGCCCCGGAAGCACGTGAAGAAGCCCGAGGGCGAGGCCGTCGAGAAGAAGCCCGAGGGCGAGGTCGTCGAGGATGTGGGCACCCGGCCGGCCGACCCGGCCGCGACCGGCCCGGTGGACGAGGCCGCGACCTCGTTCCACGACGGCGACGTGATCGCCGCCGGTCAGGACGGCGGTGAGGACGCCGCCGTGGCGCTCGAGGCCGAGGTGACCTTCGTGCTCGATGCGGATGCGCAGCTGCCGGACCTGTCCGCCGTGTTCGACCAGGGCGAGGTCCGCGAGCAGGCCCTGCGCGCCGTCTACCTGGACACCGCCGACCTGCTGCTGCTGCGCAACCAGGTCACCCTGCGCCGCCGCGAGGGCGGCACGGACGACGGCTGGCACCTGAAACTGCCGGCTGACGCCGACCGTCTCGAGGTCCGCACCGGCCTCGGTTCCGGCGCTGGCCGCTGGGCCGTCCCGGAGACGCACCTGCAGGCGCTCGCCGAACATCTCGGTGCCGACTGGGAGTCCGTGCCGGAGGCCGAGCGGGGTCTCATGCCGGTGGCCGTGCTGTCCACGCAGCGCACTGAGGTGGACCTGCTGGACGCCTCGGGCGCCGTCGTCGCGACCCTCTGCGACGACCGCGTGGAGGCGTCCCCGTCCGGCCGTGCCTGGCGGGAGCTCGAGGTGGAGCTGATGCCGGGCGCCGCCCCGGAGCTGCTGGACCTGACCGTCATGCACCTGGCCGCGCAGGGCGTGGAGCCGGCGGGCTCGCCGTCCAAGCTCGGCCGTGCCCTGGAGAAGTCGCTCAAGCGACAGGCCAAGGGCAAGGGCCCGAAGAAGAAGGACCCGGCAGGCACCCTGGTGATGGCCTATGTGGCCGAGCAGGCCGCCGTGATCCGCGCCCGCGAGGCCGGCGTGGCCGCCGACGCCCCGGAGGCCGTGCACAAGTCCCGTGTGGCCATCCGCCGCCTGCGCAGCACCCTGCGCACCTTCGGTGCCCTCTTCGACGGCGAGCAGGCCGAGGCCCTGCGCAAGGAGCTCGGCTGGTACGCCCGCCGCCTGGGCGATCCGCGCGACGCGGAGGTGGTCTCGGCCCGCATCCTGGCCGACTTGGACACCGTCCCCCGCGCCGACTCCGACGGCCCGGTGAAGACCCGGGCCGCCGAGGAGCTCGGCCGCCGCCACGCTCAGGCGCACGCCCAGCTGGTGAAGGCGCAGGCCTCGCCGCGCTACGCCCGCCTGATGGACACCCTCACCGAGTTCGTGGCCGCCCCGCCGCTGGTCGGCGAGCACGGACGCAAGGGCAAGAAGGTCCTGCCGCAGATGGTGGCCGACGCCGTCGCGCTGACGGCCGAGACCGCGCAGCAGGCGCGGGACGCGGAGACCGCGCAGGAGCGCCTGACGCTGCTCCATGAGACCCGCAAGCGGGCCAAGGCGGTCCGCTACGCGTTCGAGGCGACGGCTCCGGCGTTCGGTGAGACCGCAGCCGCCCGTGCCGCCGACTGGGAGCAGGTCACCGAGGCCCTGGGGGCGGTCCAGGACCTCGAGGTCGTGCTGCCCGCCCTCCGTCACGTCCGTGACGCCGCCGTCGCGGCGGGGGAGTCCTCGTACACCTACGGCTGGCTGGCCGGTCGCCTCGGGCAGGTCCAGGCCGAGGCCGAGGCACAGGCCCTGCCCGCCCTCGAGGCCGCCCTGCGTCACGCCGAGGTCAAGCCGAAGGACCTCCTGGACGACTGATCCCCGGTGCCGTCTCAGAACGAGGGCCCCGACACCACGACGGTGTCGGGGCCCTCGTGCACCGGGTCAGGGCCGGCGTGGGCCGACGGCCTCTCCGCCGGCCGAGTCGGAGGACGGGGTGCCGGCCGGGTCGGAGGACGGGGTCTCCGGATCCGGGACGTCGTCCGGATCGAGCTGAGCGTGGAAGGGGCGGCCGGTGGACAGGTCGGCGGCCGTCCTGCCGGCCCGCGGCTCCACGGCGAAGAGGGAACCGGACTCGGTGAGCAGCCGGGTGCGGGGCACCACGGCGGGCTCCCCGGTGCGGGCGGACTTGGAGACGATCCGGCCGACGCGCTGCTGACGCTGCTCCATCTGCTCGAGGTCCTTCAGGACCGCGGTGTGGCGGCTGGCCAGCTGGATCTCGTCCGCCGCATCCAACCCCACGGCGAGTTGGCGGGCGCGCAGCATCTCCGCGTCGAAGGCGGCGCCGGCGAGCAGGACGATCACCGTGACCCAGGCGAGCATGAGGATGCCGATGGCAGAGGTGATCCATCCGACCAGCTGCGTCTGGGACAGGTTGGCCGTCACCCAGCCGAGCAGCGCCGTGGCTCCGAACAGCAGCAGCACGGAGGCCACGGCACCGTGCGAGAAGGCCCGGTAGCGCGGCTGCCGCACGTTGGGGCCGAGCTGGTAGGCCGCGGACACCACGACCATGATGATCGCCAGGATCACCGGCCACTTGGCCAAGTTCCACAGGTCCACGGCCTCCTGCGTCAGGCCGACCTTGCGCCCGATCCGTGCGGACAGGTCGCCGCCCAGCACCACCAGCAGGAGCACGACGACGGTCCCGGCCGTGAGCGCGAGGGTCTCCACGAAGACGGCCAGGCGGAAGGCGGGGAACCTGCGTCCCTCGCGGGTGTCGTGGATACGGTGCATCGCCCGGTGGAACGCGCCCACCGCACCCGAGGCGGAGAACAGGGCGCCGAGCGTGCCGAGCACGACGGCGGTGGTGCCCGTGGCCTGGCCCCCGAGGGCGAGGATCGTGGACTCCACGGCGCCGACGGACAGGGCGGGCCAGATCTCGGTGATGAGCCCGGCGGCGGTGGCGATGGTCTCGTCCTGCAGGCCGAGCAGGGACACGGTGGACACCAGGGCCACCATGGTGGGGAGCAGGGCGAGCGCCGCGAAGAACGTCATCGCGGCGGCCACGTCCCACACCTGGATCTCCAGCAGCTTGTAGCCGGTCCGGCGCAGCACGTACAGCAGGCTCACCCGCGGCCGCTGGTAGGTGCGGCGCGGGCGCACACGACGGCTGCGGCGCTGGGATCCGGTCACGGTCTCCACGGTAGTGCCACCACGGCCCTGCGGTGGCAGGCTGGTCGCATGCAGGCGCCGATGAGCGCCGCCTGCCACGGTTCCCTCGCCGCCTGAGGCCGCCCCGGCCGGACCTCGCTCGGGACCGCCGAGCCCCCACGAGCACGGCGCCAGGGACGCCGAGAGGCGGAGGCGAGCGGCCGTCGTCGTCAAGCCCCGGACCCGGAATAGAACCGCACCCCGCAGAGTTGAGCTGAACAGACTCAAGTTTCCCGGTCGGCAGAGGAGGCCACCCATGGACCAGACCCCGCAGTTCACCACCAAGAGCCAGGAGGCGCTCTCGGCCGCGGCCATGAACGCGTCCACGGCGAACAACCCGACCATCGAGCCGGCCCACCTGCTCAAGGCCCTGATGGACCAGCGCGACTCCGTGGCGGTCGGCGTGCTGAAGGCTGCCGGCGTGGACCCGGACGTGGTGTCCTCCGCCGCGTCCTCGGCCATCTACGCGCTGCCCAAGGTGTCCGGTGCAGCCGTCGCCGAGGCGAAGCTGTCCCCGGCCGCCGGCAACGTCGTGCGTGCCGCCCAGCAGCAGGCCTCCGGCTTCGGGGACACCTACGTCTCCACCGAGCACCTGCTCCTCGGACTGGCAGCGGACACCGGCGAGGCCGGCGCCGCGCTGCGCAACGCCGGCGCCACCGTGGAGGCCCTGCGCGCCGCCTTCACCCAGGTGCGCGGCGACTCGAAGGTGACCACCCCGGACCCGGAGGCCACCTTCCAGTCCCTGGAGAAGTTCGGCACCGATCTGACCGCCGTGGCGCGCTCCGGCAAGCTGGACCCGGTCATCGGCCGCGATGCGGAGATCCGCCGCGTGGTCCAGGTGCTGTCCCGCCGCACCAAGAACAACCCGGTGCTCATCGGCGAGCCGGGCGTCGGCAAGACCGCCGTGGTGGAGGGCCTGGCCCAGCGCATGGTGGCCGGGGACGTCCCGGAGTCCCTGCGCGGCAAGACCCTGATCAGCCTGGATTTGGGGGCGATGATCGCCGGCGCGAAGTACCGCGGGGAGTTCGAGGAGCGCCTGAAGGCCGTGCTCGAGGAGATCAAGGCGGCCGACGGGCAGATCGTCACGTTCATCGACGAGATCCACACCGTGGTCGGCGCCGGCGCCTCCGAGGGCGCCATGGACGCAGGCAACATGCTCAAGCCCATGCTGGCCCGCGGCGAGCTGCGCCTGATCGGTGCGACCACCCTGGACGAGTACCGCGAGAACATCGAGAAGGACCCGGCCCTGGAGCGCCGCTTCCAGCAGGTCTACGTGGGCGAGCCCTCCGTGGACGACACCATTGCGATCCTCCGCGGCCTGAAGGAGCGCTACGAGGCGCACCACAAGGTGGAGATCGCGGACTCGGCGCTGGTGGCGGCCGCCGCGCTGTCCGACCGGTACATCACCGGCCGTCAGCTGCCGGACAAGGCCATCGACCTCGTGGACGAGGCCGCCTCGCGGCTGCGCATGGAGATCGACTCCGCCCCGGAGGAGATCGACGTGCTGCGCCGCCAGGTGGACCGCATCACCATGGAGGAGCTGGCCCTGGAGGGTGAGACCGACCCCGCCTCGGTGGAGCGCCTGGCCGGCCTGCGGGCCGAGAAGGCGGACAAGGAGGAGGAGCTCCGCGCCCTCACCGCGCGGTGGGAGCAGGAGAAGGCCTCGCTGAACGAGGCCGGTGACCTGCGCGTGAAGCTCGACGAGCTGCGCTCGCAGGCCGAGAAGGCCCAGCGCGAGGGCGACCTCGCCGAGGCCTCCCGCCTGCTCTACGGCGAGATCCCGGCCCTGGAGAAGGAGCTGGCCGCCGCAGACGAGGCGGAGAAGGCCGTGGACGAGGAGCACCTGATGGTCTCCGAGAACGTCACCGCGGACGACATCGCCGAGGTCATCTCCGCCTGGACCGGTATCCCCGCCGGGCGCATGATGGCCTCCGAGTCCGAGAAGCTGCTCACCATGGAGGGGCACATCGGGCAGCGGCTGATCGGACAGTCTGCGGCGGTCACCGCCGTCTCGGACGCGGTGCGCCGCGCCCGTGCCGGGGTGTCCGACCCGAACCGGCCCACCGGCTCCTTCCTGTTCCTCGGCCCCACGGGCGTGGGCAAGACCGAGCTGGCGAAGTCCTTGGCGGACTTCCTGTTCGACGACGACCGCGCCATGGTCCGCATCGACATGTCCGAGTACGCGGAGAAGCACTCCGTCTCCCGTCTGGTCGGCGCCCCTCCGGGCTATGTCGGCTACGACGAGGGCGGTCAGCTGACCGAGGCCGTGCGACGCCGTCCGTACTCTGTGGTGCTGCTGGACGAGGTGGAGAAGGCCCACCCGGAGGTCTTCGACATCCTGCTGCAGGTGCTCGACGACGGCCGGCTCACCGACGGCCAGGGACGCACCGTGGACTTCCGCAACGTCATCCTCATCCTCACCTCGAACTTGGGCAGCCAGTTCCTGGTGGACCCGACCCTGGACGAGGCCGCCAAGCACGAGTCCGTGATGTCCGTGGTGCGGGCGGCGTTCAAGCCCGAGTTCCTGAACCGCCTGGACGAGGTGGTCCAGTTCGAGGCCCTGACGCTGGACGAGCTGACGAGAATCGTGGACCTGCAGGTGGCGGAGATGCAGTCCCGGCTGGCCGAGCGCCGCCTCACCCTCGAGGTGTCCGAGGCCGCCGAGCAGTGGCTGGCAGAGACCGGCTTCGACCCGGCCTACGGCGCCCGACCCCTGCGCCGCCTGGTGCAGCGTGAGATCGGCGACCGCCTGGCCCGCGGCATCCTCGCCGGGGAGATCGCGGACGGGGACACCGTGTCCGTGGACCGTGTGGACGGCGAGGACGGCCTCACCGTGGCCCGGAAGGGCTGACCCGGGCCGGCGCTGTGCGCCGAACCAGAGACTTCGGCCCCTTCAGGGTGGTCTGAAGGGGCCGATTCTTCTGGTTCGGCGATGGTCCGGCTCGCCAGATCTTCTGGTTCGGCGATGGTCCGGCTCGGCGATGGTCCGGGTTAGCCCACCACGCCCATGCGTGTCAGGATCCCGTGGGTGAGCAGGCCTCCGACCGCGGTGTAGAGCACGATCGCCACGGTCTGCCAGACCATCACGTAGTCGCGGCTGGCGCCGAAGGACACCATGGCCGGAGCCGCGACGTGACCGGGGACGAACACCCACGGGCCGATCAGGGACAGCCCCGGCACGCCCCAGCGCTCGAAACGCTCACGCAGCAGGGCACGGCCGGCCGACTCGGGGGCGCGGTCGCCGTCGGCGGTGGCGGGGGCCCGGTCGCCGCGTCGGGCTGCACGGCGGCCCATCAGCGCGCCGCGGGCTCCGTGGGCCGCATAGACGAGCAGCGCCACCACCAAGAAGTTCCCGACGATGCCCACCGGGACGGCGAGCCACGGGCTGATTCCGGCGAGCACGCCGATGATCGCCGCGCCCTCGCCCTCCACGAACGGGATGAAGGAGACGAGGAAGACCCCCACACCCTGCAGCGCCTCCGGCAGTCCCATCACGAACTCGCGTGCGGTGCCCATCAGATCCATCGTGACCACGTTCCTCTCCAGTGCTTTCGTTCGGGAAACCGTCGAGTTCCCCGGCGTCTTCGTTCGGGATCCGGTCGGGTTCCCGAGCTCTGACTCCAGCCTTCCGGCCCCCGTCGGAACCCAGAAGTGCCGTGCGGTCACCTCCTGCCGGGCACTTCCGCACGGCGGGTCATGACAGTTGTCACGCCCGTAGGGTGAGGTCCATGAGGATCGAGGGGAACCACGACGACGGCCGCTCGGCCCCGCCTGCCGCCGCACCGGGGCGCCGCCCCACCGGCGCCGTGCCCACGGCGTCCGCCGCGGGCCCCGGGGCCTCGGGCTTCGGCCCCCTCACGGGGGACCTCGCCGGTGCGTGGTGGTACACCTGGACGGGCCTGCTGTTCGGCGTCCTGGTGATCGCGGGCTATTCCGCGTTCGGACCGCTGACCCGCCTGCAGGGGCACATGGATGCCGGGCGCACAGGGCAGGCGGTCGTGCTGGCGGTCCTGTTGCTGCTCCACGTCCTCGGGGTGGTCGGCCAGCTGCATGTGGCCCGGCTCTTCCAGGCCCCGCCGCCCGGGGACGCGGAGGGGCCGGTGGTCGGTCAGCGGGATCTTGCCTGGCTGTTCGGCCCCACCGTCCCGCTCGCGCTCGCCGGCGCGGTCCTGCCCGCGCTCGGGCTCACGGAATTGGGCACGTGGTGGGCGCTGCCTCTGTGGCTGTCCTGCCTGCTGCTGTCCCTGCTGGTGCACCCGCGCCGGCGTCGCCCTGTCGCCGCCGCCGGACTGACGGTGTCCCTCATCCTCGGCGCTGCGGCGGTCCTCCAGGACCCCGCGGGACCGATCGACACGGCCGGCGGCTTCCTGCTCTGGGCTGTGTTCACCGGCGTGATGATCGTTCCCGCGGTCTGGTTCTGGCGCGTCATGCAGCGCCTCGAGCATGCCCGCCTGCAGGCAGCGGACCTCGCCGTCACCCGGGAGCGGCTGCGCTTCGCCTCCGACCTCCACGACGTGCAGGGCCACCACCTGCAGGTCATCGCCCTCAAGGCCGAGCTCGCCGAGCGGCTGCTGGCCAAGGGGCGCACGGAGGACGCGGGCGCCCAGCTGCACGAGGTCCGCGAACAGGCCCGTGAAGCCCTGGCCGAGACCCGCGCCCTCGTCCGTGACCTGCGCGAGGTCTCCGCCGAACGCGAGCTCGCCAACGCCCGGGACGTGCTCACCGCCGCCGGCACCCACGCCGACGTCCACGTGGACCCGTCCCTCGGGCCGCTCGGTCCGGCCGCCGGGCGCCTGGTCGGCCTGGCCGCCCGTGAAGCCACCACGAACATCCTGCGTCACGCCCACGCCGAGCACGCCCGCCTCGAGCTCACGGCCGTCCCCACGGACGCCTTCCGCCTCCGCCTGGTCGTGACCAACGACGGCGCTCCCGCCGTCGGGGCCGCCGACCCCGTCGATCCGGCGACGTCGCCCCGGCCGGGTGAGCGGCCGTCGTCGTCCGCCGCGGCCGACGGACGCCGCGGGTGGGGCACCGGGCTGGCGGGCCTGGCCGAGCGTGCCGAGGCCGCCGGCGGCACCCTGTCCGCCGTCCACGAGGGTGAGATGTTCACCCTCACACTCACCGTTCCCCGCTCTGCCGAAGAGGAGACCGCATGACCGGCCCGACCGCTCCGATCCGTGTGCTCGTCGCCGACGACGAGGTGCTCATCCGCGGTGCCGTCGAGGCGCTGCTGGCCCTGGAGGAGGACGTGGAGGTGCTCCCGGGCGTCTCCGACGGCACCGCGGCCGTGGCCGCTGCGCAGGAGCACCGTCCAGACGTCTGCCTGCTGGACCTGGAGATGCCCGGCCTGGACGGTGTGGAGGCGGCCCAGCAGATCCTGCGGTCTGTCCCCACGAAGGTCGTGATCTTCACCCGGCACGCCCGCCCCGGTGTGCTGCGCAGAGCGCTGGCGGAGAAGGTCTCCGGGTTCGTGCCGAAGTCCACGCCCGCCGAGGAGCTCGCGGACGTGCTGCGGCAGGTGGCCTCCGGAAGGCGCTACGTGGATCCGGAGATCGCAGCGTCGGCCCTGACCGGTGAGCAGTCGCCCCTGACCGAGCGCGAGTTGGACGTGCTGCGCGTCGGCCGGACCGCCCACCGGGTGGAGGAGATCGCACAGGCGCTGCACCTGGCACCCGGGACGGTGCGCAACCACCTCTCCAACGCCATGGCCAAGCTCGGCGTCCGCACCCGCCAGGAGGCCTCGCAGCGCGCCTGGGAGGAGGGCTGGATCTGAGGTGCGGCAGCCGACGCTGCGCCGAGCCAGAGACTTCGGCCCCTTCAGGGTGATCTGAAAGGGCCGGATCTTCTGGCTCGGCGCCACCGGACCACGACGACGGCCCCGCATCTTCCGAGGGAAGATGCGGGTCCGCTCGCCGTCCGGGCCGGAAGGGCCCGCCGGACGGGTGCCTCACGCTCGGTGCGCGGAGCCGGGGCGTGAGGGCGGGAGGCGGCGCCTGGGCGCGGAGCCGGGGCGTGGAAGGCGGGGCGCGGAGCCGGGCGCGGAGAGTGGAAGGCGGCGGGAGGCGGCGGACGGTCGGACGATGCTCGACATCCCGTCGTGGCGGGCGGTCCGGCCCGTCCGCCCGTGGCTGACAGGCCGCAGGCCAGGGCTGTTCCTGGTACCCTGGTCCGCACGAACCATTTTGACCAGTGAGAACCTCGGCGGGCCCCTGTTGTGCCATCAGTCCCGAGGGCAGAGAGATGCGAAGGGGGTCACGCTCATGGGGCGCGGCCGTCAGAAGGCAAAGGCCACGAAGCAGGCGCGAGAGATGAAGTACTTCTCGCCTGGGACAGACCTCTCCGCACTGGAGCGAGAGCTTACCGGCAAGCGTCATCACGCTGACACGGATGAGATGGAGTACGAGGATCCGTACGCGGACCTGTACGACGACGAGGATGACGAGGACGGCGACGACGCTCGCTGATGTCCTCCGCGCATCTCGGACTCGACGGGCACCGGGCCGCACTGCGCTCGATCGCCCGCGTGGTCGATGAGACCGCACCGCTGCAAGACCCTGGGGAAGCCTCCCGGGGTCTTCTGGCGTTGCTGCGGGAGCGCCGGCCGCTGATCATCACCGGTGCCGGCGTCTCCACGGACTCCGGCATCCCGGACTACCGCGGTCCTGCAGGCTCCCTGCGCCGGCATCGGCCGATGACCTTCCAGGAGTTCTCCGGCGACCCTGTGGCCCGTCACCGCTACTGGGCGCGTTCCTATGTGGGGTGGCGCGAGATGGACGGCGCGAAGCCGAACCCGGCGCACCGGATCCTGGGGGAGTGGACTGCCCGCGGGCTCACCGCCGGGATCGTCACCCAGAACGTGGATGGGCTCCATGCCGCCGCCGGGGCCGAGGTCGGCCTGCCGCCGGAGCGGCTGATCACGCTGCACGGAGACCTGGCGCGCGTGGTGTGCCTGCGCTGCGGCGCCGTGGAGGATCGCCCGGCCCTGGATGCCCGGCTCGAAGCCGCCAACCCCGGCTACCTGGAGGCCGTGGCGATCGACCCGGACGCCGTGAACCCGGACGGGGACGTCACCCTGGACGACCACTGGGTGGAGCGGTTCCGCATGGTCGGCTGCCTGTCCTGCGGCTCGGACAAGTTGAAGCCGGACGTCGTCTACTTCGGCGAGAACATCCCGCGTGAGCGCCGCGAAGCGGCAGAGGCGCTGCTCGAGGACGCCGGCTCCGTGTTGGCGGTCGGCTCCTCTCTGGCGGTGATGAGCGGCTTCAAGTTCGTGCTGCTGGCCGAGCGCCGCGGTCTGCCCGTGGGGCTGGTGAACCTCGGCCCCACCCGCGCCGACCCCAAGGCGCAGTGGCGCTGGCGCGCTCCCGTGGCCGAGGCGCTGACGTGGCTGGACGAACGCCTCTGACCCCCTGACGCTTTCGTTCGGGAAACCGTCGGGTACCGGGGCACTTTCGTTCGGGAAACCGTCGAGTCAGGCCGGCTCTCGATCCCGTCTCTTCTCGCGCTCAGCGTCCTCGGTCCGCCCTCTCCGTCCGAGGTCTCCGCCCGATGCCGTCCTCTCTTGCACAGCCTGTCCCTTCCCCCACATTCACCAGGATCCGCCCCGTGAACACCGCGGACACCCCAGGCTCGAGGCATGGACTCGCTGCTCCGCCCCGGACCGAACCCCGCTCCGCTGCCGCCGCTGCTGCAGGGCCGCATCCTGACACCCCAGGACCTGCGCGACCACGGCCTCTCCGACCAGCGCCTGCGCCGATCAGACCTGCGCAGCGTCACCCACGGCGCCCACCGGAGCCGTCACGATCCCGTCACCGCATGGTCCGCCCTGGGCTACCCAGAGCCGCCGGTGCCCTACCCGCCGGAGGAGGCGGCCGTCGTCGTGAAGCGGGCGCGGGCGGTGGCCTCGCACCTGAGCGCACTCCGACTCCACGGGCTGCCGGTGCCGCCGTGGTTGCGGGACGACGGGCGGCTCCACGTGTCCCGACCCCATCGGAAGGGTGCGGCGGTGCGGCGCGGGGTCGCCTCCCACGCACGCACGGTGCCGCCCGAGGACGTCGTGCTGGTCCACGGCGTCCCCGTGACGTCCCTGGAGCGGACGTGGGCGGACTTGGCGTCGCTGTTGCCGACCGGGATGGTCGATCCTCTGGTGGTGGCAGGGGACGCGGCGGTGAGGCGGCCGTGGTCGCCCGAGGGGAGGACGGAGCCGCGGACCACGGTGGCGCGGCTGGGGGACGCCCTTCGTCGGGCGGGACGGTTCAAGGGGGTGCGGGCGGCGCGTGAGGCACTGGAGCTGATCCGCGTCGGTGCGGATTCGCCGCCGGAGACGCAGATGCGGCTGGCGATCGTCCACGCAGGTCTGCCGGAGCCGGAGCTGCAGCTGGTCCTGGATCCGCGCCTGCCCGTCAGCCCGGACGCGGACATGGGATACCGGCGCTGGCGGCTGGTGCTGCACTACGACGGCGGCCACCATGATGACCCCGCCCAGCGGCAGCGGGACCAGTGGCGCAATGAGGGGTGGGCCCGTGCGGGCTGGGCTCAGATCTGGGCGGGTCTCGACGACGGCCGGGACGACTACCAGCGGGTCGTCGCCGAGATCAGGGCGCATCGGGACGGCTTGCGCGGGCGCGAGTTCGCCGTGGAGTGAGGCTCCTCCAGGGGGGCGGACGGCGGCCTGTCGGCGGCATGGGGCCGCCCCACGTGCCCCGGTCCATGTGCGCGGGCCCTACGTGCCCGGGCCCCACGTGCCCGGGCCCGCGGCCGGGCCCGGCTCCGGCCGCAGACACGACGAGTCCCGGGACCCGACCGTTTCCCGAACGAAAGTGCCCCGGGACCCGACCGTTTCCCGAACGAAAGTGCCCCGGGACCCGACCGTTTCCCGAACGAAAGCGTCCCGGGACCCGACCGTTTCCCGAACGAAAGTGCCCCGGGACCCGACCGTTTCCCGAACGAAAGTGCCCCGGGACCCGACCGTTTCCCGAACGAAAGCGCCGGGGACTCAGTCGGCGTAGTCGCCGGTCAGCAGCACCGCCCCGCCGTCCACGCCCTTGGCGCCCTGGACGAAGTCCTCGCCGGCGCCGGCGGCGGCGTCGGTGACCTCGCCGACGCTGCCCATGGCCCAGGCGTCCATGCCGGCGCCGGAGAGCTGGGTGATCGCCGTCTCCGCGGCCTCCGGGGCCACCACGGCCACCATGCCGACGCCGAGGTTCAGGGTGCGCTCCAGGTCGGCCTGCGGCACGCGGCCCAGGTCCCCGACCAGCCGGAAGATCGCGGGCAGGGACCAGGTGCCGCGGTCCACGGTGGCCATCAGGCCCTGCGGCAGCACACGGGCCAGGTTCGCGGCCAGGCCGCCGCCGGTCACGTGGGAGAAGCCGCGGACCGGCAGGTCCTCGCCGCCGCCCTTCCCGTTCAGGGACTCCACCAGCTCCAGGCAGGCGCCGGTGTAGATGCGGGTGGGCTCGAGCAGCTCCTCGCCGAGGGTACGGCCGAGCTCGTCCACGTGGCGGTCCAGGTTCCAGCCGGCGGCGTTCACCACGCGGCGGACCAGGGAGTAGCCGTTGGAGTGGATGCCGGAGGAGGACATGCCGATCACCACGTCCCCGGGCCGCACGCGTTCGGCGCCGAGGACCATGTCCGCCTCGACCACCCCCGTCGCCGCCCCGGCCACGTCGTACTCGTCCACGCCCAGCAGGCCCGGGTGCTCGGCGGTCTCTCCGCCGATCAGGGCGGTGCCGGCCATGCGGCAGCCCTCGGCCACACCGCGCACGATGTCCGCGATGCGCTCCGGGACCACCTTGCCGCAGGCGATGTAGTCGGTCATGAACAGGGGCTTGGCGCCGACCACCACGATGTCGTCCACGACCATGCCGACCAGGTCCTGGCCGATGGTGTCGTGCTTGTCCAGGGTCTGCGCGATCGCCACCTTGGTGCCCACGCCGTCCGTGGAGGTGGTCAGCAGCGGCTTGCGGTACTGCAGCAGCGCGGAGGCGTCCCACATGCCGGCGAACCCGCCGATGCCGCCGAGGACCTCCGGGGTGTGGGTGGCCTTTACGGCGTCCTTCATCAGCTCCACGGCGCGGTCCCCGGCCTCCACGTCCACGCCGGCGGTGGCGTAGGTGATGGGGGCGTCGGTGTGCGGGGTGTTCTGCTCGGTCACAGCGCGGTCCTGTCCGTCTCGGTGGTCATGGTTTCCATCTCGGCGTCCGGCCCGGGCTCGCACCCGGTCTTCCCGACGACGGCACTCGCGTCGGTCGGCTCGCTCGCCGGGGTCGTGCTCCCGCCCTCCAACAGGGACTTGCCGCGCTCGGACTCGTCCGGAAGCTCGATGGGGTACTGCCCGGTGAAGCACGCGGTGCAGAGTCGCTCACGCTGCTGCCCGGTAGCGGCGATCATGCCGTCCTCGCTGATGTAGGCCAGCGAGTCCGCACCGATGGAGGCAGCGATCTCCTCCTCCACGGCACCGTTGGCGATGAGCTCGGCGCGGGTGGCGAAGTCGATGCCGTAGAAGCACGGCCACTTCACGGGCGGGGAGGAGATCTTCACATGCACCTCGGCGGCGCCGGCCTCCTTGAGCATGCGGACGATGGCGCGCTGGGTGTTGCCGCGGACGATCGAGTCGTCCACCACGACCACGCGCTTGCCGGCCACCACGTGCTGCTGCACGTTGAGCTTCAGGCGCAGGCCCAGCTGGCGGAGGGTGTCCGAGGGCTGGATGAAGGTGCGGCCCACGTAGGCGTTCTTCACGAACCCCTGGCCGAAGGGGATGCCGGAGCCTTCGGCGTAGCCGACGGCCGCGGGCGTGCCGGACTCGGGGACGGGGATGACGATGTCCGCCTCCACCGGCTGCTCCTTGGCGAGCTGGCGGCCCATCTCCACACGGGACTCGTAGACGGACCGGCCGTTGATGGCGGCGTCCGGGCGGGCGAGGTAGACGTATTCGAACACGCAGCCGGCCGGCCGGGCCTCGGCGAAGCGGCGGGAGCGGACGCCGTCCTCGTCGATGGCGATGAACTCGCCGGGCTCGACCTCGCGGATGAAGGAGGCGCCCACGGTCGCCAGTGCGGACTGCTCGGAGGCCACCACCCAGCCGCGCTGCAGACGGCCGAGCACGAGCGGGCGCACCCCCTGCGGATCGCGGGCGGCGTAGAGGGTGTGCTCGTCCATGAACACGAAGCAGAAGGCGCCACGGATGGTGGGCAGCAGGTCCAGGGCGGTGTCCTCGACGCTGCGGCCCTCCTCGCCGTGCAGCAGGGAGGTCACCAGGGCGGTGTCCGTGGTGTTGCCCTGCTTCAGCTCGCCGGAGCGCAGGCGCTCGGGCATCTGCTGCACGCGGCGGTAGAGCTCGGCGGAGTTCACGAGGTTGCCGTTGTGGGCCAGGGCCACCGTGGCGCCGTCCGCGGTGGAGCCGAGGGTGGGCTGCGCGTTGGCCCACTTGTTGGCGCCGGTGGTGGAGTAGCGGCAGTGGCCCACGGCCATGTGGCCGGTCAGGGAGTTCAGGGTGGACTCGTCGAACACCTGGGAGACCAGGCCGATGTCCTTGTAGACGGCCAGGCGCTGGCCGTTGGAGACCGCGATGCCCGCGGACTCCTGGCCCCGGTGCTGCAACGCGTACAGGCCGTAGTAGGCCAGCTTGGCCACCTCTTCGCCCGGAGCCCACACGCCGAAGACGCCGCAGTGGTCCTGGGGGCCTTGGTCCTGGGGGTCGAGGGCGGCGGTCAGCAGGCCGTCTCCGCGGCGGGGACGGGGGATGGGCAGGGAGGTCATGCTCACTGCACGGTGTCCTTTCGGGTGTCCGGGGCCGCGGCCTGCAGGCCGTCCTCGGGGGCGGTGGACTCGGTGTCGGCGGTGGCGGAGGAGATGCCCCACCGCTCGTTGTACTCCTGGACCTCTCCGCGGTGCAGGCGCACGTCGGCGGCAGCGGGGTCGTCGGTGGACTCGAGCACGTACGTGGCGGTCGTCTTGCGGGAACGGCGGTCCATCAGGAGCCAGACGAGGGATGCGAGCAGTGCCCCGACCAGACCGAACACGATCACGCCGATGCCCATGGTGGAGCCGAACTCCAGCGGCACCCCGGTGAACGGGTCGGTCGGCGGGGTGTCCCCGCTGTGCACGACGGCGGCCACCATGCCGCCGACGATCGCACCCACCAGCACACCGAGGGCCAGGAAGACGCCCAGGCGCGGGGCGCGCCGCATGGCATAGGTCGACCGGGCGGGGGTGTGGCCGTCAGTGGAGGTCATGCAGGCAAGTCTAACGAGGATCGGGCGGCCGCCAGGCCGACGTGAGGGGCCGCCGTCGGGACCGGGAGGAGGGGCGGTGCCGCTCAGCTGCGCAGGGCGTCGGCCGGGCGCTGACGGCTGGCCACCCACGCCGGGTACAGGGCGCTGACGATGCCCGCGGCCACCCCCAGCGCCAGCGCCGCGGGGACAGCGGTCGGCGGGAGCACGGCGGTCCAGCCGCGGGAGGCGGACACGGCCAGGACAGCGGCCGAGCCGACGGCGGCCCCCACCGCTCCGCCGACGGCACCGATCAGCGTTCCCTCGAGCAGGAACAGCCGGGCGATCAGGCCCCGCGGCGATCCGATGGCTCGGCGAAGGGCGATCTCTGCGGTGCGAGCCTGCACGGAGAGGTACATCGCGGTGGCCGCGCTGATCACCGCCAAGAGCAGCAGCACCGCTGAGAGTACGCCCACGAACGCGGAGAGGTCGTCGGTGACGCCGGTACGCAGATCCCGAAGATCTGCCACGGTGCGTGTGGTGACGCTGCCCGGGGCATGGGGAGCGACCGCCAGCGGGGCGGCCTGGGCCACGGGGTAGGGGAATCCGGTCTCGGTTCGCACCACGATCTCCGGATCTGCCTGGTCGATGCCGCTGAGTACGGCCGGGGTGACCAGCACGGCGGTGCGGAGCTGCGGGGTGCGCTCGGAGACGGTGACGATCCCGGCGACGTCCACGGCCTGTCCGGTGATGTGCACGCGGTACCCCGGTGACAGCACGCCGCCGGCCGGGACGGGGATTTCCAAGGCGCGGGCAGCTTCGGGCGTGAGCCACGCCAGTCGCGCACCAGGGTCGTCCAGCAGGGCACGGGACGCCTCCGAGGGCGGGGTGATGCCGGCCAGGCGCGTGTAGGAGGCCGAGGCTCCGACCAGGGTGATGGCCGCCGATGGCTCGGGCTGTTCAGGCGAACGTGTGAGCGTGACGTCGGCAGGAGCCACCTGCACCACATGTCCGGCCTCGAGCACGTGCGGCAGGGCCGCCAGCGACGCCGTCCACTCCGCCAGGCGTCGGTCCGAAGGGTCCAGCAGCCCCTCGGACTGCGGGACGGTCACCACCACCTCGTCCAGTGCGGCTGCGGTGAGCCGTGCGGTGACCTGGGAAGCAGCGGTCTGTGTGAGCCCGAGTGCCGCGATCAGGCCGCCGATCCCGACAGCGAACGCCGCCATGAGCAGCAGAGTGCGCAGAAAGCGTGTGGAGAGGGAGGAGACGGCATCGACCGTGTCGTCGGCCAGGGCCGATGCTCGGCGAGCGGGTGCCTGAGGCGATTGCGCAGGAGAACAGTCCGCGTCGTCCGCGACGCTCGGTGCAGCCGCCACCGTGGCGAACTCCGTGAGGGAGCCGTCGGTGATCTGTACCTGCCGGGCGGCCGCGGCAGCCACGGTGGGATCGTGGGTGATCAGCAGGATGGTGGTGCCGTGGGCATGGAGTCGGCGCAGATGATCCACCACGAGCCGGCTGTTCTGCGAGTCGAGGTTGCCGGTGGGTTCGTCGGCGAGCACCACGCGTGGCCGGGCGGCCACGGCGCGCGCGATCGCCAGGCGCTGCCGCTCACCACCGGAGAGGTGCTTGGCGCGGGCCGCCAGCCGGTGGCTGAGACCGAGCATCTGCAGCGCGGCACCGGCTCGCTCATCCCGCTCGGCGACGGGAACACGCTGCACACGCAGCCCCAGAGCCGCGTTGACGGACACGGACTCCTCGCCGAGGACGTGGCTGGACTGGAACACGAACCCGAACATCTCAGAGCGCAGCCGATCCCGCTCGGCCTCACTCATGGCGGTGGTGTCCTGGCCTAGCACTCGGTATTCGCCGGAATCCGGACGGTCGAGCAGTCCTAAGACGTTGAGCAGAGTGGACTTCCCGGAACCGGAGGGGCCGATGATCGCCACGAACTCGCCTGCGTGGACGGTGAGGTTCACGCGGTCGAGGACGGGGCGGACGGCCCCCGGGAACGCCTTGTGCACCCCGCGTAGCTCAAGCAGTGGGGCTACGCCTGCCTCTCCCGGCACTGTGCGGCTCATGAGACCTTCACCTGGTCGCCGGCCTCCAGGTCGCCCGTGACGGAGGCCCAGCCACCTCCGGTGCGGATCACTGTGATGGGTACACGACGCTCTGCGGGGGTGGGCTCAGACACTGCGGCAGAGGGGGCTGACGACGCCCCGGCCTCGGAGTCCTGCCTGGAGTCCCGAACCACCACATAGCTGCCGGTGACATCGGCGCGCACGGCGGTCTGCGGGACCGCCAGGGTTTCGGCGGTGCTGTCCGCGGGTGCGGTGGAGACAGTCACGGACTGACCGACCGGTGGTGCGGCAGGATCGTCGGATGCGAAGGCCACAGTCACCGGGTGCCCGGAGCGTGCGCCCTCGGTGCCCGCCTGGAACTGACCGATTGCGGAGATCGTGCCTTCGATCTGGCCTGCGCTGGAGTCGATGCGCGCGGTGTCCCCAGCCTTCAGGTCCTCGACCTGCGTGACGTCGGCGATGAATTCGACTGTGGGAGGAGCAGTCCGCAGCCGCACCAGCGGATTTTCCTCATCCAGGGTGGCTCCGTACGTTGCAGAGTCCACCACGCCGGCCCCTTCCGGAGGGATGGGAACGAACTGGCGCCAGCCCACGGTGACCGGGCGCTCTGCAGGGAGGGGAGCGTCCGCGTCTGAGAAGAGCGTGCGCAGGGCATCGGCGGTGGAGGCACCGAGGACGCCGTCGACCGGTACATCGTGTCCCGCCTGCGTGAGCGCCCGCTGCAGGGATGCGACATCCTCGCCTCGGTCGCCTTCGGTGAGGTCGCGGTAGAGAGCCAGGGGAGCGCCGAGGAACACGTAGACAACGCCGGAGACCTCACCGGCCGTATCACCGGGACGGACGACCTGTCCCGGTTTCACGGCCCGGCGCAACACGACCGCGTGACCGTCGACGTCGACGGTCACGTCTTGGAGCTCTCCCTCCGTCGTGACACCGGTGAAGGATATGCCCGCATCGACGGCACGGCGCTCCACTGACGCCCACACGGTGAGGGGTTCAGCCGCCTCCGCGACCGTAGCGGTGTCCGGGGCCTGGAAGAACCGGCCTGCCACGAACGAGGCGGCCAGCAGTGCCAAGGCGAGGAGGGTGACGAAGGCAACTCGCCCCGGATGGGCGGCACGGCGAGTGCGGGCGTGGCTCGCGGACGCTGCGTTCACTGATGCTCTGCGAGGTAGGCCCGGGCAGCGTCGAGGCGCTCCGCGGTGATGCGTTTCTCCTCTGCGAGGGCGGCCTCATTGCCCTTGATCAGCGCAGCCTGGTAGCCGGCCTCGATGTCGCCGAGACGTTGGGTGAGGTTGGTCTGTTCATTGCATTCGGCCTCGATGACGGCGATGCGGATCTCCTCGCGCTTGGCGGTGTCGGTGCGTCCCTTGGGGGACTCCGGCGCAGGAAGGGCCAGGGCCTCCCGGCTGGTCCACCCGTCGTCCTCGCCGACCGGGGTGAGGCCCGCGTCGGTGAGGCAACGCGACCAGTCGTCTCGGGCCGTTGCCCACTCCGGGGACTCCTTCGCCTTGACAGAAGCCTGGAGCATGAGCGGAACCGCCGAGCTGCTGCCCATTGTCGTCATCGGAGAGGAGACGGCCTCCATCTGGTCCATGACCTCGGGGACGCACTCGTCGTAGGCGGCGTTGAATGCCGGATCGTCTTCATCGCTCCAGCCTCCGGGCGGGGTCGGCATCTCCACGGCGGGGGACGGCGGGCCGGGCAGACCGAAGCCGTGGGTGCGGGCCCGCTCCGGAAGCCACAGCCCGTAGCGCCTGTCCTCCAGTTCTGTGCGGTCGTCTCTGGAAGGTGGCTTCACGCCGTTGTGTCCCTTGGGCTCGAGGCAGGACCGCAGGATCGCCAGACGGGCAAGTGTCATGGTGGTTTCCGTGGATTCGCTGCTCAGGTACTCGTCGAGCGGCAGGATGATCTGGCCGTTGTCCCGGTCGAGTCGTGCTGTCGCGGTCGGGTCGGGTTGAAGGGTGCCCACGCCGCACCCCGACAGAGTGACCGCCAAGGCGACAGCCGTGGACCCGGCGGCGCACGCGGACACCATCGTCGTATGAGGGCGGTTCACTTGGTGTACCAGCTGCTGATGCGGTCGTTCCACGACGAGAGTGGCGCGAGGGGGACCTTGTAGGAGCGAAGATCGGAGACGTTCACCCAGAGGCCCAGCCCCATCCCTCCGTAGTGGGCATCTTCGAAGAAATACACGGTCTTGCCGTAGGTTCGGACTGACGAGGTCTTGTCGTTCATCGCGTACAGCCGGGGGACGTTCTCCCCACCCTGGGCTGCCCCTCTGTAGCCGATGTGCTCGTATATCGATGCGGCGGATGCTTGCGGGCTGATAACGGCCGCGGTCAAAGCAATGGCGGCGACGGCGGAACTCACTCGCTTCATGGGTGCGCTTTCTGCGGAGGCGTCCTACGAGGACGCGCCAGCGGGGGTGCTGGTGCTCGCAGGCCCCCCCAGCCTGACGGGTACGTGAGACCCATAGGTGAATGATCAGGTGTCGCCGCGGAGGCGGTCAACGGCCTGCGGGTCACGATTGCGTCTCGGCTGGACGGGGTCGAGTGTTCGCTGGAGCGGAGGGCAGACGCAGGCTCCGGCTCACGGCCGTACCAGCGGCAGGTGGGCCGAGACGTCCGCCCGCACGCCGGAGACGGACACCTTCCCGGCGGCCCGCGCCTGCTCCCAGTCCGTCAGCCCGGTGGCCAGGGCGAGCCAGGTGGAGGCGTCCGTCTCCAGCACATTCGGTGGGGTGCCGCGGGTGTGCCGGGGGCCGGGGACGCACTGGCAGACCCCGAAGGGCGGCACGCGCACCTCCACCGAGTTGCCCGGCACGCGGGTGGCCAACTCCTCGAGGGAGAAGCGCACGGCCATGGCACGGGTGGAGCGCGGCAGGGCTGCGGCCGCCTCCGGATCCTCGGCGGCGGTGCGCGCCCAGGTGAGCAGGGCGGCATGCCCCTCGGGGACGGGGATGCGGCGGCGGGGGACCGAGCCGGTGCTCATGGCGGGCTCCTGACGAGTCGGACGGGCAGGGGAAGGCGAGAGGCCGTCGTCGGGACGGGATTGCCGACGCCGGCCGCCCGCCTCAGTCGAGCAGGTCCAGGACCGGCGTGGCCAGCTGCACAGCGCCCACGGGCTCGCCCCGGCCGAGGACCGGCGGGGCCACCCGGCGCAGCACGTCCGGCAGGCGCTCGGCGTCCACGTGCTCCGGGGCGAACTGGGCCAGCAGTGCCAGCGCCACGAGGTCTCCGGCGCGGGAGCCGCCGTCCAGGGCCTTCACCGCCACGGCGGTGCCGTCCGGTGCTCCCATCACGGTCACGCCGTCCGCACCGAGCTTGGCGATCAGGCCCAGCTCTTCCATCACCAGGGTGTTCGGCCTGCCCTCGGCCTGCACGGCCCACGGATGGTCCAGCATGGCGTTGGCGACGGAGACGGCGTGCAGCTCGGCGTCCCGGCGGTGCGGGGCGGCGGCGACCCGGCCGATGCCGCGGGCCAGCCCGGCCAGGGACACCACGGCGGCAGGAGCCCCGCAGCCGTCCACGCCCACGTGGGCGATCTCCTCCCCGCAGTACTCCTCGATCACTGCGTCCACCTCGCGCTGCACCGGGTGCTCGCGCTCCAGGTAGGTGGCGGTGTCATGGCCGGAGGCCACGCAGGCGGCCAGGAAGCCGGCGTGCTTGCCGGAACAGTTGTAGGCCAGCGGGGTCTTCTCGGCGCCGTGGGCGATGTCGTCCGCGTGGCGGGCGATCTCCTCGGCGTCCGCCGGCCAATCACCGGGGCACTGCAGGTCCGCGGCGGACAGGCCGTTGACCTGCAGGATCCGCTCGGCCAGGTCCCGATGCCGCGCCGTGCCGCGGTGGGAGCCGCAGGCGATGGCGATCTGTTCGCCCTCCAGGCGGGCGCCGTGGCGCAGCGAGGCGATGGCCTGGAACGGCTTGAGCGTGGAGCGCGGGTAGATCAGGGCGTCGGCCGGGCCGAGCGAGGCCAACACGGACCCGTCCGGGCCGGTGACCACGGCGGCACCGGGGGTGCGGGACTCGACAAAGCCGTTGCGGACCACGTGGACCAGCTCGACGGCGTCGGCGAGGGCGAACGTGGCGGAGGACGTGGGGGAGGTCATGCCCACCAGGGTAGTGGCGGGCGGAGCCTCGGCTCACTGCAGGCGGCCGTCCACCATCACCAGGGTCCGGTCGACGGCGTCCATGAACTCCACGTCGTGGGTGACCATCAGGGTGGCGGCGCCCTCCTCGCGGGTGAGCTCGCCGAGCAGCTCCACCACGGCGGCGGAGCGCTCCTGGTCCAGGGCGGAGGTCGGCTCGTCCACCAGCAGCAGCGCCGGCTTCGCCATGAGCGCACGCGCGATGTTCACCCGCTGCCGCTGGCCACCGGAGAGTTGGTGGGGGCGCTTGTCCATGGCCGCGCCGAGGTCCACCTTCTCCAGCAGCTCGGCGGCGCGCACCCGGGCGTCACGCTTGGCGGACCGGCCGGCGGAGCGGTCCAGGTGCACGGTCAGCTCCAGCTGCTCGCGTGCGGTCAGGGAGGGGATGAGGTTCGGCTGCTGGAAGATCACGCCGATCGACGTGCCGCGCATCGCGGTGCGCAGGGCCTTAGGCAGGGCGGTGAGGTCCTGGCCGTTGACCACCACCTGGCCCGAGGTCGGGGAGATCAGGCCCGCGGCCACGGCCAGCAGGGAGGACTTGCCGGAGCCGGACGGGCCGGTCATGGCGGTGTAGACGCCGGGGTACAGGTCCAGGGACACCCGGTCCAGGGCGCGCAGGGTGCCGCGCTCGCCGTCCGGGTACTCCAGCACCACATCGCGCAGGGACAGGGCGGGGGCGGCGTCGGGACGGTCCCCGGAGGTGGTCAGCAGCGGGGTGACGGTGGTGTTCATGGCGATGGTCCTTGTCTGGAGGAGGTCAGTTGCCGCCGAGGGCGACGAGCGGGTCGATGCGGACGGTGCGGGCCACCGCCAGGGCGGCGCCGAGCATGCCGAGTGCGAAGACGCCGGCGGCGGGGATGAGCACGGTGCCCGCGTCCACGGTGAAGGGGACCGCCTGGGAGGCGAGCAGCCCGAGGCCGAAGGCGGCCGCGGTGCCGATGCCCACGCCGACGAGCAGGACCACGCCGGCCTGGGTGAGAGCGTCCCGCAGCACCCAGCCGGTGGAGCCGCCGAGCGCCTTCAGCACGGCGATCTCCCGGGTGCGCTGCACGGTCCAGATGGACAGGAACGCGATCACCACCAGTGCCGAGATGCCGTAGAGGAACCCCTGCATGGTCATCAGCGAGCCGTTCTCCGAGGAGTAGGCAGGCAGGGCGGCGTAGGAGTCCGGCACGGTGGCCGAGACGGTGCGGGCGGCGTCGTCGGCCGTGGCGGCCGCGGCGGCGTCGTCCGCGCCGGCGGCGAAGCGCACGGCCAGGGCGGTGCCCTCGGTGTCCGCCGGGGCGTGGGCGGCGGCCTTCCAGTCCTTCAGGGACAGCCACACCACCGGGGTGTGCGAGTAGTACTCGGTCGGCTCGATCGCCGCGACGGTCACCACGGTGCCGGACAGTTCGATGCTGTCCCCGACCTGGGCGTGCAGGTCGTCCGCGGCGGCCTGGCCGAGCACCGCCTCGCCGTCCTTCAGCCCGGAGGGGGCGTCGGCGGCGTCGGGGGCCACGCCGAGCAGGGCCACGGAGGCCACGCCGGTGGTCGGGATGTCCGAGGTGTCCACCCGGGCCGGGGCGTCGGCGCCGCCAGAGGACTCCGGGGCCGGCTGAGGGGCGTGCTCCAGGCCGACGGCCCGGCCCTGGGCCAGGCCGACCGGCTCGGCGGAGGCGACGCCGTCGGCGTTCCGCCAGGCGTCGGCCTCGGCGGCGGTCACCTCGGACTGGGTGAAGTTCGCGGTGGGCTCCTGGCCGGCGGCGCCGCCGAAGGCCAGGCGCTGCACGCCCTGGGACTCGAGCCGGTCCAGGGCGCCGGTGTTCTGGCCGCCGAGGCCGGCGGTCAGGCCCGTGAGCATCACGAGCAGCAGGGAGATCAGGGCCACCACGGCGCCCATGAGGGCGAACCGTCCGGTGGCGAAGCGCAGGTCGCGCAGGGCGAGGAACATCGAGCACCTGCTTTCGTCGGGATCGGTCCCGCACGGGGCGGGACATCGGGTCTGTGGTGTTGCCTTCAAGGCTCCGCCGATCCGTCCGCCGGGACATCGCCTGCGGCGGTGGATCCGGGGTCCATCGAACGGTTGATTCCCGCGTGGATTCGGCGGATCTGCGGCCTCCGCCCTGCCGTGGCGAGGGCCGCGGGCCTAGGCTGAGCGGCATGGACCAGCACGTGCACACGCCGGCGCCGACGGGCCCCGCCTCGGCGCCGGCGGGCCCCGCCCGGCCCGGTACGGCGGCCGACGTCCGGGCCGGTGCGGCGCCCGGCGTCCGGCCCGATGCGGACGCCGGCGTCGAGTCCGGCGCGACGGCCTCGATCCTGGCCGCTCTGCGCGTGGTGCTGCACGTGTCCTTCGCCGCCCTGCTGGCGGTGGGCCTGGTCCGCTCCGTGCTGTCCCCGGGCACCGCTGCGGCCGCCGTCTGGCCGGCCGCCCTCGCCCTGGCCGCCGTCTACCTGGTGGGCACCGTGGCCGAGCGGCGCCGCTGGGCGCGCCGGCGGCCGGTGCACCGGGGTGCGTCCCTGGCCTGGCAGGCCCTCGTGCTGCTGCTCTGGGGTGCCCTGGTGGCGCTGCACCCGGACTTCGCGTGGGTGGCGTTCCCGCTGTTCTTCGTGGTCCAGCACGTGCTGGCCGAGGCCACCGGCCGGCACTGGCCGGGCCAAATGGCCGTGGCGGCCGTGACCGTCGTGGTGGTGCTGGCCTCCGCCCCGGGCCCGGACGGGCTGCGGCCGGCCGCGGTGATCGGTCCCTGCGTCGGCGCCGTGGTGGCCGTGGTGATGTACCAGGCCTACCGGGCCCTTCACGCCGAGTCCGAGCGGCAGCGCGCTCTGGCCTCCGAGCTGCTCGCCGCCCGCGCGGAGCTGGCCCGCACCGAGCACCGCTCCGGCGTGCTGGCCGAGCGCGAGCGCCTGGCCCGCGAGATCCACGACACCCTCACCCAGGGCCTGGCCTCCATCGTCCTGGTCTCCCGCGCCGCCGAGGACGCCCTGGACGCCGAGGACCCGGACCTGGCGCGCCGCCGCCTGCACACCGTGCGGGACACCGCCGCGGAGAACCTCGCCGAGTCCCGCCGCTTCGTGCGGGACCTGCGCGGGGACGGCGGCTCCCTGGTGGAGCAGCTCGACGCCGCCGTGCGCGGCTTCGCCCGCCGCCAGGCCGACGCCGGCACCCCCGTGGCGGCCGACCTGCAGGTGGAGGGGACCCCGGTGCCCCTGGCCGAGGCGGTGGAGTCCGCCCTGCTGCGCGCCGTCCAGTCCTCCCTGGCCAACGTCGGCCAGCACGCCGCCGCCGCCCGCTGCCGGGTGTCCGTGGCCTACCTGGACGGGGAGGTCACCGTGGACGTCGCCGACGACGGCCGCGGCTTCGAACCCGAGGCCCCCCGCCGTCCCGTGGCCCGAGAGCGGGGACGGTCCGTGGCCGGCTCGCGCGGTCGGCCCGTCCCGGCGGGCACGGCCGGGCAGGAGCGCGACGACGACGGCACGGGCGAGTCCACCGGCGTCGGCCTGGCCGCGCTGCGCGAGCGCGTGGAGGCCGTCGGCGGACGCGTGGCGGTGGAGTCCACGCCGGGGGAGGGGACGGTCGTGGCGATGACGGTGCCCGTGGCCGGCCGCAGCGAGACAGCGAAGGAGAACGGATGACCCTGGCCGTGATGCTCGTGGACGACCACCCGGTGGTGCGCGCCGGCGTGCGCGCCGTGCTCGAGGCGCACCCGGACCTCACCGTGGTGGCCGAGGCCGGCGACGGCGCCGAGGCGCTGCGCGTGCTCGAGTCTCTGGCGGCGGGAGCCGGTGGGGGCGGGGGCGCCGACGCAGACGTGGGCGTGGGCGGTGCCGGTGTGGACGGGGGTGCCGGTCTGGACGGGGGTGCCGGCGGGCTGCCGGACGTGGTGCTCATGGACCTGCAGATGGGCGAAGGCATGGACGGCGTGGCCGCCACCCGTGCGGTGAGGGCCGCCCACCCGGGGCTGCCGGTGCTGATCCTGACGACCTTCGACACCGAGGCGGACATCCTCGCCGCCCTGGACGCCGGGGCCGCCGGGTACCTGCTCAAGGACGCGAGCTCGGAGGAGATCGCCGCCGCCGTCCGCCGGGCGGCCGCGGGCCAGCGGGCGCTGGCGCCCGGGGTGGCCGAGCGGCTCATGGGCCGGATGGCCGGAGGCACCGAGGTGCTCACGGCGCGCGAGATCGAGCTGCTCGAGCTCATCGCCCTGGGCGTCAGCAACAAGGCCGCGGCCAAGGAGCTGTTCATCTCCGAGGCCACCGTGAAGACCCACCTGGTGCACGTGTTCCAGAAGCTCGGCGTCGGCTCGCGGACCGAGGCGGTGGCCGAGGCACGGAGGCGACGGATCATCCGGGGGTGAGCAGCCGTCGTCGGGAGGCACCCGCCCGGGAAGGAGCGGCGAGCGGCCCGGGGAAGGGGCGGGGCCGTCGTCGGGAACCGGCTGCGTCAGCGGCGGCGTCGGACCGCCCAGGTGATCACGGCGGCGGCCACGAACGCGGTGCCGATCAGCGCGGTGACGCCGCCGACGCCCACGTCCCCGCGGCCGATGCCGAACAGGCGCAGCGAGAAGGCGCCGATCAGGGCGCACACGAACCACACCATCATGAACGTGTACGCCGTGCGCAGGCCGGGGCCGGCCTGGGCGGTCGGACGGGTCGGGCGACGCGGGTCGCCGGAGCGGTCGTCGTCGTGGGGCAGGCCGGGCATCGTCATGTCCACCACCCTACGGGTGCCCCGCCCGGCCGGGGGAAGACGTCCGGGGCGGGCGGACGGCGGGCGCGGGTGTGCGGCGCCACGTAGTCTGGGGGACGTGAAGATCCTCGTGCTTGGCAACGGCGGCCGCGAACATGCCCTGATCCGCACCCTGGCCCGTGACCCGGAGGTGACGCAGCTGCACGTCGCGCCCGGCAACGTCGGGATGGCGGACCAGGCCACGCTGCACTCCGTGGACGCCTCGGACGGCGCCGCCGTGGTGGCGCTCGCCGGCCAGGTGAAGGCCGACCTCGTGGTGGTCGGCCCCGAGGCCCCGCTCGCCGCCGGCGTCTCCGACGCGTTGCGCGAGGCCGGGTTCGCCGTGTTCGGCCCCTCCCGCGCCGCCGCGCAGCTGGAGGCCTCCAAGGCCTTCGCCAAGGAGGTCATGGCCGCCGCCTCCGTGCCCACCGCAGGCTCCCGCGTCTGCACGCATGCCGAGGAGGCCGCCGCCGCGCTGGACGAGTTCGGCGCCCCGCATGTGGTGAAGGACGACGGCCTGGCCGCCGGCAAGGGCGTGGTGGTCACCGCCGACCGCGCCGAGGCCCTGGCCCACGCCGAGTCCTGCTTCGCCGCCGGCGGCTCCGTGGTGATCGAGGAGTACCTGGACGGCCCCGAGGTCTCCCTGTTCGTGCTCTGTGACGGCGAGAACGCGGTGCCGCTGACCCCGGCCCAGGACTTCAAGCGCATCTTCGACGGGGACGAGGGCCCCAACACCGGCGGCATGGGCGCCTACACCCCGCTGCCCTGGCTGCCCGAGGGCTTCGTGGACGAGGTCATGGAGTCGGTGGCCCGCCCGGTGCTGGCGGAGATGACGAGGCGCGGCACCCCGTTCTCCGGCGTGCTCTACTGCGGCCTGGCCGTGACGGCCCAGGGCGTGCAGGTCATCGAGTTCAACGTCCGCTTCGGCGACCCGGAGACCCAGGCCGTGCTCGCCCGCCTCCAGACCCCGCTCGGCCGGCTGCTGCTGGACGCCGCGACCGGCGAGCTCGGCGCGGACCGTACTCTCGAGTGGTCCGAGGACGTGGCCGTGGACGTGGTCATGGCCTCCGCCGGCTACCCGGCCTCCTCCTCCACGGGGGACATCATCACCGACCTCGAGGCGGCCCGGGCGCTGGACGGCGTGGACGTGCTGCACGCCGGCACGGGCGTGGGCGACGCCCCGGACGCGGTGGTGACGGCCGGTGGCCGGGTGCTGGCCGTCGTCGGGCGCGGGAAGGACCTGGCCGAGGCGAGGGCGCGGGCCTACGCCGGTGTGGACGCCATCGACTTCGAGGGTGCCCAGTGGCGCACGGACATCGCGCTCAAGGCCGAGCGCGGGCAGATCGCGGTGCCGGGCGCCGGCGCCGCGGGTACGGAGAAGGAGGGCCAGGCGTGAGCGAGCGCATCGGATTCGCCGGGGCCCAGGCCCTTCAGCTGCCGGGCTGGCGGCACGTGTACTCCGGCAAGGTGCGGGATCTGTACGAGCCGAAGGATGCGGCGCCGGGCGAGTCGGACACCCTGCTGGTGGTGGCCTCGGACCGGATCAGCGCCTACGACGTCGTCCTCGAGCCGCCGATCCCGGACAAGGGCGCCGTGCTGACCCAGCTGAGCCTGTGGTGGTTCGAGCAGCTCGCCGGCACCGTGGAGAACCACGTGGTCTCCACGGACGTGCCGGAGCAGGTGGCCGGGCGGGCCATGGTGGTCAAGCGGCTGGACATGTTCCCGGTCGAGTGCATCGCCCGCGGGTATCTGACCGGCTCCGGCCTGGCGGAGTACCGGGAGTCCGGGACCGTGACGGGGCTGCCGCTGCCGGAGGGGCTCGTGGAGGGATCGAAGCTGGAGCCGGCGATCTTCACCCCCTCGGCGAAGGCCGAGGTGGGCGAGCGCGATGAGAACATCACGTTCGCGCAGATGACCGAGCGCGTGGGTGCCGAGGCCGCCGCGGCGTTGCGGGACCTCACCCTGGACGTCTACACGCGGGCCGAGCAGATCGCCCGGGAGGCCGGGATCATCCTGGCGGACACCAAGGTGGAGTTCGGCACGGACCCGGTGAGCGGGGCGATCGTGCTGGGCGACGAGGTGCTCACCCCGGACTCCTCCCGCTTCTGGGACGCTGAGGACTACGAGCCCGGCCGCCCCCAGGCCAGCTTCGACAAGCAGTTCGTCCGCGACTGGCTCACGTCGGCAGAGTCCGGCTGGGACAAGTCCTCGGGCGAGCAGCCGCCGGCGTTGCCGGAGGACGTGGTGGCCAAGACCCGGGCCCGCTACGTGGAGGCCTACGAGAGGCTCACCGGCCGCCGCTTCGACGCCTGACCCCCCTGGCGTTTTCGTTCGGGAAACCGTCGCGT
>NZ_FUKP01000065.1:0-65034 GCF_900163825.1 Micrococcus lylae
GGCGATGGCCGCACCGCTGATCGCGTAGCTGCCGGCGTCCGAGGAGACGAGCCCCAGCCGCAGATCCAGTCCCAGAGGTCCCGGCCGAGGCTCCGGGGCCGGGCGCCCGCGCCTCGGTTCTTCCGCCGGCGGGCGTCCTGGCGGCCTGCTCCGCCTTGAGTTCCTCCCACTCCTCGGGCGTGGTGTGGTGGTCGTTCTGGTGCTCCGTGGCGCTCCCCTCTGTGGCCCTCCCGTTGCCCGACGACGGCCCGTCAGGCGGCGCTGGGGGCCTGCTCCTCTGCGGCCTCCAATGCCTCGGCCCAGCTGCCGAAGCGGGCCAGGACGGTGACCAGGTGCGGTGCCGACTTCCCCTGCTGCCACTCTGCGTAAGCGCTGGAGGAGGTGGAGCCGACCTCGGCGATGAACCGGCGGACCCAGTCCACGAGGTCCTGGTCCGAGTACCCGTTGTTGCGTCGGTGGTTCGCCTGGCCGCCGGCAGCCTCGACGAGGGCACCCCACCGCAGGCGCGTGCGGCGCATGAGGGTCAGCGCGCTGGGTGCGCGGTTCTCCTTGGCCCAGACCGTGTAGGCGTTGTTGGTGAGCTTCGGGCCGAGGTCGGCGATGGCGCCGCGAACCGGCTCCAGCGGGTCGTCGTCCCGGTGGGCGAGGGACTTCCAGTCACGCGACTCGAACACGTTGCCGGTGCAGACTCCGCGGTACACCTCGCCGGTGGCGAGCATGCGCACGGCGGCGTGGCGGAGCGTGGAGAAGGGCACCTGGAGGCGGTTGCGGATGAGGACGTCCGAGGGCATTCCCTCTCGCGCCTGCAGCCACTCGGAGAACTCACGGTAGGTGACCGGCGCCTCCGGAGACGCGAACGCGTCCATGGCCGCAGCCCAGAGATCGTCGTCCGTGAAGACGCTCTCCCGACGCACCGGCTCTGCACGTCGGATGCCGGCAGCGGTCAGCGCGTTGTTCCATCGGCCGAAGCGGGTCGCCACGGTCTGGTGGCCCGGCACGCCTTCCTGTTTCGCCCATGCGGTGTAGGCCGCTGCGGTGGTGGCGCCGGTCTCGGCATGGAACCGGCGCAGGTACTGCAGGAGCTGCTCGTCGCTGGCGCCGCTGCGGAAGGACTTCCGCATGGCGGAGGCCTCGTGGAAGCGGGCACGGCGGCCGAGGAGCTTCTTGAACTCGTCACGCTCCAGGCAGAACCGCCGGGCGCCCTCGTGCAGGTCGACACCGGGGTTCGCCTCCGACCAGGCCAGCACGCTGGCCTTCAGAAACTGCTTCTCCTCGGCGGCCTTGAGCCGACGGTGCTGGGCCAGCTCCGGGGCGGTGTACCCGGAGCCGGCATTGATGATCTGGCGCACGCGCTCGCGGGTCACTCCCCACCTGTCCCCGATCTGCTCCAGGGTGGCGCCATGGCCGTAAGCGTGGGCCATCTGCAGGGCCCGGTCGTCATGCTCGCCCACGGCACGCACGAGCATCGCCTCGATCTGACGACGGCGGGCCGGGGTCAGGGCGGTGGTCGAAGCGGACAGGGACGACGTCATGGCAACCTCACTGGTCTGGTTCCGGCGACCGGCGCCTTGTTGTCCGGTCACTGTGGAACCTACGACGCCGGGCGGACACGATAAGCGCACCGTTGCCTCCTCCCCCGCGGCGGCCTTCCAGTCTCCGGCAAGATGGTGCCCATGTCCTCCTTCACCTGGCTCGCCGTCGACCGCCGGCAGCACCGCCAGATGATGGAGCTCGTGGACCGCTTCCGGGACGAGTCCACCGTGGACGACCTGGGCTTCGGCCGGATAAGGGACGCCTGGGCGGACCGCCTCTTCCCGGGCACCTCCACCCTGCATACCCGCCTGCGCTATGCCCTCTTCGTCCCATGGCTGCTGCGCCGTGCGGAGCGGAAGCAGTCCGTGGAGGAGATCCTGGCGGACTTCCGCGAGGGCGAGTTCCAGCTCATGGGTGCGCTGCGCCGCGGCATGGGCGAGGGCGAGACCGGCATCATCGGCCGTGCCGCCGGTCGGGCCCTGCGTCGGGTGCCCTCGGTCGTCTACTGGGGCATGCTCAGCTCCTGGGGCATCGTCGCCGCCGGGCAGTCGGCACGGGACCACGCGCAGCTCATCCTCGTGGAGCGTGAGGCGGTCCGGAACATGCCGGTGGAAGAGCACGACGACGGCCCGCACCGCCGCCTGCCCGGTCACCTGGACCTGGGCCTTCCGGAGGCCCCGCACGACCTGCTACGGGAGACCACGTTCGACCTCACCGCCGAGGAGGCCGACTACCTGCGGACGATGATCAGTGCCCACGCGCCGTATTCGCTGCTCGGCCACCTCTGCCTGAACCGCCCCGAGGACTGGTCCGCGGACAACCCGCTCCCGGACACCTTCGAGGGCGTCCTCGCCCTGGACCTGCCCGCCGACCTGAAGGACGCCGTCCACGCGGCAGTCCGGTTCTCCCGCCTGGCCCACGTGGCGAACCTCCTCTACAACGTCCTGCTGGCCGAGGCCTCCGAGCGCACCACAGGTGACGGAGAGCCGCTCGCCGAGGTCCGCCGCAACGGCCTCGCAGAAGCCTGGGCGGCCTACCGGGTGGGTGAGCCGTTCACGGTCCAGGACCTGGAGCATCTGGCCGTGCCGGGGGCGCCGGCCCGTCCCATGCGTACGGCGGACCTCGAATTCCTGGAGCGCTGGGCCGGGCACGTCGCCGCCGCCGACTCTCCCGACTCCCTGGCCGACGATCCGGAAGCCCGCCGTCTGATCACCGACCGTGAGCACCGCAAGAAGCGGGGGCTCGCACGCCTGCAGAACCGTGCGCGCCTGGACCAGTGGAGCGGCGGCTCAGCACTGGGTCGTCTGCAGTTCCGCTGGCCTGAGGCCCGGGCAGACCTGGAGGACATCTACCGCGGACTGGAGGCCGGCTGATGCTCGATCCCGGAATCCAGACCGTGCTCGCCGACGCCCTGCGTCCGCCGGAGGGCACACGCGTGGACCAGGCGGTGGCGACCACCTACTCGCTGAACCTCACGGCCATGCTGCTGGCTCCGCTCACCTTCGCCCTGGCCGATCCGGACGGCGCCGAGGACCTGCACCGGGACCCGTTCGCCCTGCTGGACGCGGTGCAGCGGCACATCGGACACACCACGGTGTTCGTCCAGGCCGGCGGGATCGCGGTGCCCCGCAGCCACTCGCGGATCTTCACGTTCCTCGAGGACTCCGTGGTCCCCGTGGAGCCGCCGTCGGACCAGGGCGTGTTCCATCCCAAGGTCTGGGCGGTCCGGTTCGTCCACGACGACGGCACGCACCGTCACCGCCTCCTCATCGGTTCCCGGAACCTCACCTTGGACGACTCCTGGGACACCCTCCTCGTGCTGGACGAGGACCCTGACGGCCCGGTGGACGGAGGTCCGGCAGCCGACTTCGTCGCCGCCCTGCCCGGCATGGCGCTGGACGAGATGCCCGGCGAGCGTCGGAGCGCGGTGCTCGCTCTGGCCGATTCCCTGCGCCACGCACGGTTCGCCGTCCCGGCACCGTTCACGGACGGACGGCTCCTGCCTCTCGGCCTGGCCGGCGAGAACGGGCATGCCCTGGACGAGCTGCCTTCGGCACACCGGGTGAGACGCACCCTGGCGATCACACCGTTCGCCACCGCCGATGTGATCGTGCGCCTGCGCGGCGGCACCGAGCCGCTCCTCCTCTCCCGCCCGGAGCAGCTCGACCTGCTGGGGCCGGCCGGCTGCGAGGGCTGGGACACCCGGGTCCTGCATGACGACATGACGTCCGGCCTCGAGGACGCCCCGGCCGACGGGGTCCTCGAGGGCGAGACCGAGCAGTCTGAGGCCCCCGACAGCGAGTCCTCCCTGCGCAGCACCGGCCTGCATGCCAAGACGGTGGTGATGGACCTGCTCGGCCAGCGTGAGCGCTCGCTGGTGGTGACCGGCAGCGCCAACCTGTCCCGCCCGGCCTGGACCAGGAACGTGGAGTTCAACGCCGTCCTCCAGGGACCGACCCGCACCTGCGGCGTGGCCGCCGCCCTGGAGCCCCGCGACGGCGGCGTCGGCCTGGACCAGGTGATGACCCGCTACACCCCTGCCGAGGCGGACGCGGATCTGCGGGCACAGATCGCCGGCTCGCTGGAGCTCGAGCGTTTCCACCGGGCGGTGGCCGCCGCCAGCCCGACTCTGGTGGTCACAGCCCAGGGTGAGGACGAGGTGCGGGGCGAGCTGGCCGTCGTCGTGCCTCAGGCCCCGGAGGGGGCCGTGACCACGGCACGGCTGCTGACCCTGCCGGCAGATGCGGCCGTGCCGCTGGCGGACGGGACCGCGTGGACGGTGGCGCCGAAGAACGTGACGCCGTTCCTGGTGTTGGAGAGCCGGCTCGGGTCCGGTGAGGCGAAGGTGACCCGGCGCTGCCTGGTGACCCTGCGGCTGGAGGGCGACCTGACCGACCGTCGGCAGGCCTACCTGGAGGAGCTGCTGGACTCCGAAAGCGCTGTGCTGCGGTATCTCGCGCTCCTGTTGGGCATCGACGAGCACGCCCCGGGGGAGGACCTGGCGGCGGAAGCGGGGGCCCTCGAGCAGCTGGACGGGCTCGGTGAGGGCGGGCACGGCGGCGCGTGGACGGACGTGGTGCTGTTCGAGCCGCTGATGCGGGCGAGCGTCGGGGACGTGGACGCGTTGGCCGCGGTGGCCGGGCAGGTGGCGGCGCTGCGTCGGTCCGAGAAGGTGCGCGCCCTGATCCCTGCGGAGTTCGAGCAGATGTGGGACACGGTGCTGTCCGTGGTGGCACCGGACGTGCTGGCGCTGAGCCGGGAGGAGCGGCCATGAGCGCGCGACCGGACGTGGAGGCCATGCTCGGCACGCTCAAGCCGTTCCAGCGGGCCACCGTGGAGCACGCCTTCGGTCACCTCTGGGGCGAGGACGCGACCGACCGGTTCCTGGTGGCGGACGAAGTCGGGCTGGGCAAGACGCTGATCGCCAAGGGCGTGGCCGCGAAGACCATCGAGCGGCTGTGGGAACGGGACCCGGCCGAGGGGCCGATCACCCTGGTGTACATCTGCTCCAACGGGCAGATCGCCCGGCAGAACCTGGCACGGCTCAGAGATCTCACCGGCGGCGAGGTGCAGGACAACGCGGACCGTCTGACCCTGCTGCCGCTGGCCATGGGCCGGCAGGATGCCGCCGCGCGGGTGAAGATGCTGGCGTTCACGCCGGGAACCTCGCTACGACTCGGCGACACCACCGGCAAAGGCGAGGAGCGTCGGCTGGCACTGCTGATGCTCGAACAGGTGCTCGGCGAGCGCCTGGACACGGAAGGCTGGATCTCCTTCTTCCGCGCAGGCTCCTACGCGAAGAACTTCCGCGATGCCCTGGACTGGATGCGGACCGAGGCGCCGGAGCAGTTCCCGGACGAGGTGATGGCCCGGTTCCGTGAGGCGATCGAGAGACGTGACGGCGGCCGGGCGAGCCTCCTGGAGGACCTGCAGGAGGCGTACGGGAGATTCTGGCGGGACAGCGATCCGGAGGAGGACGTCTGGGGTGCCGAGCACTGGGTGCGGCGTGAGCTGATCGGCCGGCTGCGCATGGCGATGGCGGACGCGGCCGTGGACTCGCTGGCCCCGGACCTGGTGATCTTGGACGAGTTCCAGCGGTTCAAGGACCTGTTCGACGAGCAGGCCTCGGGACTGTCTGCGGAATCGCGACGACTGGCCCAGCGGGTGCTCTCCAGCCCACGGACGAAGTCCCTGGTGCTCAGCGCGACGCCGTACAAGATGTACACGCTCCCGGACGAGCCAGACGGCGAGGACCACTACCGGGACTTCACCTCCACCGTGCGGTTCCTGGCCGGTCCGGAGGAGGCAGAGAAGATCCAGGAGGACCTGGGCCGGGTGCGGCAGGGCATGCTGACGAGGACCCGTGAGGGGTTGGACGCGGCTGTGGCCGCAACGCAGGACGCCGGGGCACGGCTGCGGCGGGTCATGTGTCGCACGGAGCGGGTCAGCTTCACGGAGGGGCACGACGGCATGGTGGAGTCCCGGCCGCTCGGGGCCATGACGGTGGCGCCCGAGGACGTGGCGTCCTGGCGGCTGGCCGACGAGCTGAGCCGGGCCGTGGACGGCTACGACGTGTTCGAGCTGTGGCGGTCGGCGGCCTACCTGCCGAACCTCATGGACCGCACCGGGTACAAGGTGCAGAAGAACTTCCTGGAGTCCCTGGCCCCCGGCGCCGGGGGCGAGGGCGCGGTGGCGACGGAGGCCAGCGCCGCCAAGGCGGAGGCCGTGGTGCGCAGGGCCGGTGACGGCCTGCTGGACTGGGAGTCCGTGGAGCGGTTCGAGGAGCTCGGGCTGCCGAACGCGAAGCTGCGCGCCCTGGTGGAGGACCTGGACGCGCACCGTGCATGGGAGCTGGCCTGGATGCCGCCGGCGCTGCCGTACCTGCAGCCGCGTGGGGTGTTCGCGTCCGAGGGGGCGCAGGCGTTCACGAAGCGGCTGGTGTTCTCTTCCTGGTCGGTGGCGCCGAAGGCGCTGTCAGCGCTGGTGAGCTACGAGGCCGAGCGACGGATCGTGGCGGCGTCCCGGGCGCAGCGCGACGAGCGGCGCCGCTACTCGGACAAGCGCCGGCTCTCCACGCTGGCGTTCGGCATGGACCGCGCGAACGGGGTGCCGAGGAACCTGCCGAACCTGACGAACGTCTACCCCTCCCCCACGCTGGGGCGGCTCGGCGACCCCTTGGCGCTGGCCCGGGAGGCCGGTGGTGCTGTCGCCCCAGAGGAAGCCGTGCGGGTCGTGGCTGAGCGGGTGCGGTCGGCGCTGGCAGAGATCGGTGTTGTGCCCGCGGCTGCGGAGGCAGGTGACCGCCGCAGGCGCTGGTACGGCGTGGCACCGGTGCTGCTGGACCTGCGGAGCGGGGCCCTGCAGGTGAAGGACCTGCAGGGCATCGAGCGTGCCTTCGCGGAGCGCCGTGCCGAGCGTGGCGACGAGGAGGCGGACCTGTCCTCCGCGATGGCCGAGCACCTGCGCTGGGCGGTCGACGCCTCCGTGGAGGAGCTCGGCGACCCGCCGACGGATCTGCCGGAGGTGCTGGCGGAGATGGCCTTGGCCGGCGGTGGCGTCTGCGCGCTGCGTGCGCTGGCACGCTCGGCAGAGGCCGTGGAGCTCACGGACCGCCGGCTGCTGCGCCGTGCCGCGGAGACGGCGGTGCACGGGCTGCGCGCGCTGTTCCGAAGTCCGGAGGTCTCGGCGCTGGTGGGAGCGGCCGCCGGTGAGGCGACAGCAGGGGCCAGTGAGGACGCGTACTGGCGGCAGGTGCTGCACTACTCGATGGCCGGAAACCTGCAGTCCGTGCTGGACGAGTACGCGCACCTGCTGGTGGAATCCGAGGGTCTGAGGTCTGCCGCCCCGCCGGAGCGGTGGGAGGCGCTGGCGGCGAGGATCAGCGGCGTCGCCGGCCTGACCGCGGCCTCGGCCAGGGTGGAGGACATCCGTGCCGAGGACGACGGGGTGACGGTGGCGGAGCGGTCTCTGCGCACGCATGTGGCGGTGCGTTTCGGCGGCTCACGGTCCGGCACGGAGAAGGCGGAGCAGCGGGAGGGTTCGGCACGCGAGGCGTACACGTCCCCGTTCTGGCCGTTCGTGCTGGCGTCGACCTCCGTGGGGCAGGAGGGCCTGGACTTCCACACGTACTCGCATGCGGTGGTGCACTGGAACCTGCCGTCGAATCCGGTGGACCTGGAGCAGCGAGAGGGCCGCGTGCACCGGTACAAGGGCCACGCGGTGCGGAAGAACCTGGCGGCGCGTTTCGGCGCGGAGGCTCTGGCAGCTGCGGGATCCGATGTGTGGGCCGATCTGTTTGACGCCGCGGTGGCGGCGGAGCCGGAGGACTCCGTGGGGCTGTCCCCGTTCTGGATCTACCCGGGCGCGGCGAAGGTCTGGCGCTTCGTGCCGGCCATGCCACTGAGCCGCGAGAAGCGCCGGCTGGGCCGCTTGCAGCGCACGCTGGGCGCCTACCGCATGGTGCTGGGCCAGCCCCGCCAGGAGGAGCTCGTCAAGTACGCCGGCGAGGTGGACGTGGACCTGACGATTGACCTGCGGCCTGGCGGCCACTCCCATAGATAAGCTGTCCATCATGCCAGCGTCCTACGTGGAGCAATCAGAACTCGACAGGGTGGTTGAGGCCGTCCGCAGGGTGCCGGAAGAGCTCTTTCAACGCTACCGAGGTGCACGTCATGATCAGGTCGGTACGGCCTTGGTGGATGCGGTGTTCTCGATCCGTGCACGCTATGGCGGGGTGGCCGAGAGGCTCGAAGAGTTCGAAGCTCTGCATGCGGAGGCCGTGAACTCACTCGAGGCCCTCTCCCGACTGCCGGAGTCCACTCTGCGCGAGGTGATGGGCAATGGAGTCACAGCCGGCGTCACCAAGGCTTCGGCTGTGCTTGAGGCCGCCCAGGCATTCCGCTCCCTGGACATCGGCAGCTCGTCGCCCCTGGAGACCGCGAGCGATGTCAGGGATCTGGCCGGCCGCCAGACGAACGTCGATGGACGTCCCTGGGTCGACTGTCTGAAGGACGCCTACACCGGAGTCCGCGGGCTCGGGTGGGTCACCTTCAGATACTTCCTCATGCTGTTGGGTATCCAAGGTGTGAAAGCGGACACTATGATCCGCAGGTTCGTGGCCGAAGCACTGGGCGTCAAGACAGGACGAGTCTCTGCCGGGAAGGCACATGACCTTGTGGTCGCGGCCCACGGACAAGTTGCACCCGACCTGCACGGAGGCCCCGATCTGACGCAGTTCGACCACGGTCTCTGGCTCTACCAACGACGCCGCTGAACGCGCGTCACTCGAAGAAGTCCTCGTCGATCTGCAGTACGTGAAGGGTCTTCTTCACCTGCGCGCCGACCCGGTACTTGAGCATCAGTTGCGTGAGCTTCACGCCGTCGATCAGCACGATCCTGTTGGGGACGGCATCTGCGTACGCCTGGGCATGCTTGCTGAAGGAACTTGTCGTGATGAAGACGCCCTTCGTCGCGCCGTGCAGGTGCAGCGCACCGACGAACGCCTGGATCGGTTCCCGGCCGACTGTGTTCGCGTCGGCGTAGCGCTTTGCCTGGACGTAGACACGGTCGAGGCCGAGGGCATCGCCATCGATGACCCCATCGATGCCGCCATCGTGGGACTTGCCGGTCACGGCCGCCTTTCCCTGGGTCCCTCCGTAGCCCATGGCCATGAGCAACTGGACCACGGCTTCCTCGAAGAAGGCCGGCGTGGAGTTCTGCAGCCGCTCGAGCAGTTCCACACGGACGGTCTCATTGAGACTGGTGACGGCGTCCTGAGCCTGTTCTTCAGGGTCCACGATCGGGTCAGACGCAACAGCGGGCTGCACTTCAGTATGGACATAGTCCTGAACTGGCTTCTTGGCGGTGTCCTTGGACCAGAACGGATCGAAGAATGCGCTGGCGCCGGCGAAGTCGTTGAAGCCTTCCGGATTGTCCTTCAGCCAGGCCCGCCCAGCCTCCGTCAGCACGTAGATGCCCCGTGCGGGCCGCTCGATCAGTCCAGCCTTGGCGGAGTGCGCCAGCGCCCAGCCTCCGCGCCCTCGATACCGCGCTTCGCCGGACTCGACCGTCTCTGCCCTGGCCTCTTCACTGAGCCCAAGCTTGTCGGCTGCCGCCTCGATCACGTCGCGGCGCTTCATGCTCTCGTGCTCTGCGAGTACCTCAAGAGCAGGGCGGACGAAGCGAGGCCAGATGGGGACGGTATTCAGACCCCGAGGGCCTTCCATGTCTCTCACAGAGATTGCCCCTCAGTCCACGGATTCATCACGAAGTGCGCAGCGTGTTCCACAAGGTACTCCCGCAACTCCGGCGTGGAGAATGCCAGCCTGCCATTCGGCAGGACGTCGATCATGCCGGCTCGCTCGAGCCGCCCCTTGTAGACGGACACGTAATTGGTGTTCTTGCCGATGCGCTTGGCGATGTCGGTGCTGCGGCTCGGCCCGTCATCCTGCGCCATTGCAACGAGAATGGTCTTGTCCACGTCCGAGAGATCCTGGAGAGCCGGAGCGTGCACCAGCTGTCCGATCTTGCGCCGAGCGACTTCGATCCCCCGCTCAGCATGCTCGTGGGAGATCCGTTCGGCACCTGCCGCACGCCACGTGTGGTAGCCCACCAGTTGAATCATGAAGGGGTACCCTCGTGTTGCCTTCGCACACTGTGCGGCTACATCGGCAGACCATTCACGTTCAGCCCTTCTGGCCGTCTCGAGGAACGATTCGGCGACGTCTGCTTCATCGACTTTTCCGAGCACCATCATCTCGGCCCGGCGCAGGAAGGTACTTACGCGAGGGCGCTGTGCGTTGTCCGCGATCAGCTGGTCGACTGCCTGTGGGATACCTGCCATGACCAGGGCGATATTCCGCCCCTCTCGGATCAGGTGCTGTGTGATCGCGGCGAGCTGGTCCAGTTCGTCGGTGGCGATCGTGTGGATCTCGTCGACTGTGATCAGCAGGCCGCTGTCCGCCATGACCGGTGAGTCGAGAAGGCGGCCGATCTCGATGCGCAGGTCGTGCGGGTCGGCAGGAGGCAGGTCGAACTCCTTGCTGACGCTCCCGAGCGAGGCGACACCCACGGAGAAACTGCGGGTCCTCGGCTTGTCTTCGACCCCGGTGTCATGCCGCGCCGCACGCACCGAACGAGTCAGCCGGTCAATCAGCCCCCGTGTCGCGGTCTCATCGACGACTTCCCACCCTTCACCCCTGGCAATATCACCGAGCGTGGTCAGCATGACCGTCTTGCCCACACCTCGTGCCCCAGTAACGAAGGCCAGGCGCCCAGGCGCGCCGGGACCGTCACTGAGAGCGGCCGTAAAGTCATCGAGCACATCGTCACGCCCGACGAGAAGTGGAGGTGTCGAGCCAGCTGAGGGCTTAAACGGGTTGGCCATGGCGCTGTCCTGTTCCGTGGAGTAGTTGGGCCTCAACTCACGGGAGTAACGAGCCATGAGTTTGCCCGTTTTGCTAGTTTTGCGAGTTTTGCAGGTTTTGCCAACCCCCCCTCACCGTCGGCGCTGGCCCCCGTCGTCTCCGCCGGGGCAGATGGCGCCCGCTCCCCTTCGTACCTCACCGCACCGCGGCCTTCGGCATAGTCGGCACCGCCGGAGACGTCGCCGACGCCTTCACCCCGCACCTTCCAGTACAGGTACTCCCCGATGGCAGCGACGATCATCTTGGACGGGTCCCCGCCCCTGCCCACGATGTCCGTCATCTTCGCGAAGGCGTCCTCGTTCGCGTACACGGCGCCCATTGCTGACCGCTCGAGGTTCGGGCTCGCGAGGAACTGCTCCAGCGAGTTGGCCCCGGCCTGTCCCAGCAGTTTCTCGTCCTCCATGAGCGGCGCCACGAGGGCACTGACCCACGCTTCCTGCTGGGACGGGGAGGCGTCCACGCCCTCGCCGGCGAAGATCTCGTTGATCTTCTCGATCACTTCCTCGAGCGGCCCGCGCTGCTTCTCGCGCACCTGCCCGCCGCCCACGGCGGTCGTCCCCCTCAGCGCGGCCCCGCCGGTCAGCCCAATGTCGCCAGAGGACTTCTTCTTCTGCCGGATGCTCACCAACTGAACGTCCGAAAGATCGATCAGCTCCTCCCCGCCGGGCTGATCGCCCACCAGCTGCACCAGGTGCCGCAGGAACAGCGCCCGCTTGTAGTGGTCGGTGTCTCCGAACTCGTAGATCTGGGAGAGGAAGTCGTAGAGGCTGACGAAGGAACGCATGTCCTTGCGCATCAGCACGAGCTCGTTCACCCGCGTCTCGTCCTGGCTCACCCGCGCATCCGCCAGTTCCTTGCGGAACCGGTATGCCACGGGCTCCAGCGCAGCCTGCAGGCCTTCCTGCCCGCTGCCGGGCGTCCACGCCACCCACACGTCGGCGAAGGCGTCCACCTCGTCCCAGTCGTACACGCCCGCGGCGTCGAGCTTCGTCCCCAGGTCGTGAATCAGGTTCGGGTCCGTCACCGTCTCCAGCTTCGCACCGGTGTAGTACGGCTCGAAGGCGGCCTGGATATCGTCTTCGGAGTTCACGAAGTCCAGCACGTAGGTGGTGTCCTTGCCGGGCGCGGCACGGTTCAGCCGGGACAGCGTCTGCACGGCGAGCACGCCGGAGAGCTTCTTGTCCACGTAGAGGGCGCAGAGCTTGGGCTGGTCGAAGCCGGTCTGGTACTTGTTGGCCACGATCATCACCTGGTAGCCGTCGCCGTCGAACGCCTTCGCCAGGTCCCCGGTCGCCTCGGGGTTCATGGACCGCTCGGTGACCTTCTCGAGCCCGAACTCGTCGTCGGTGATCTCGCCGGAGAACGCCACCAGCGTGCCCACGTCCGTGTACCCCATGTCCTGGATGTACTTGTCCATCTGGCGCTTGTACCGGACGGCGGCGGCGCGGGAGTCGGTGACCACCATGGCCTTGGCCTGCCCATCGAGCAGCCCGGCCACGTTGGCGCGGAAATGCTCCACGATGATCGTGACCTTCTGCGCGATGTTCGTCGGGTGCAGCTTGACCCACCGCATGAGCTTCTTGCTCGCCTCGGTCTGGTCCACCTCGTTCGTCGGCTTCCCGACGGCGGCCCGGTCGCCTTCCGGACGGAACTCGCCCTTCTGTCCGGCCAGGGCCAGCTTGAAGGCGGTGTCGTAGTTGGTGAAGTTCTTCAGCACGTCGAGGATGAACTCCTCCTCGATGGCCTGCTGCATGGTGTACCGATGGAAGGAGGCCGGGATCTCCTGGCCCTTCTCGTCGTACTCGCCGGAGGGGCGGCCGAACATCTGCAGGGTCTTGTCCTTCGGGGTGGCGGTGAAGGCGAAGAAGCTGATGTTCTCCGGGCGCCCGGTGGCGGCGACCTCGGCGGCGAGAATGGACTCGGTGTCTGCTTCTCCCCCGTCTTCGAGGTCGGCCTGCTCGTCCGGGGTGAGCACGCGCTTGAGCTTCGCGGCGGCGGAACCGGTCTGGGAGGAGTGCGCCTCGTCCGCGATCACCGCGTAGGTGCGGCCGGCAAGCGTCGAATCGCCCTTGAGGAGCTCGAGCACGGCGGGGAAGGTCTGCAGCGTCACCACGATGATCCGGTTGCCCCGCAGCAGGGTCTGCTTGACCAGGGCGGACTTGCTGGTGGCCTCTCCCCCGAGGTTCTTGCGGTCCACGGCTACCACGGTGCCGGAGGTCCGCTCGATCTGCCGGACGGCCTCCTGAAGCTGATCGTCCAGCACGGTGCGGTCGGTGACCACGATGACCGAGTCGAACACCCGCTGCTCGTCCGCGCCGTAGGTGGAGAGCAGCCGGTGGGCGGTCCAGGCGATGGTGTTGGTCTTGCCGGAGCCGGCGGAGTGCTCGATCAGGTAGGTCTTGCCAGCACCCTCCTCACGGACGGCGGCGAGCATCTCGGTCACGGCCTCCCACTGGTGGTAGCGTGGGAAGATCAACGTGGACTTGCGGCGCGAGCGGCCGTGTTCGTCCTCCACGGTCTCCTTCTTGAGGAAGACGAACTTCTGCAGGATCTCCAGCCAGGTGTCCCGCTGCAGGATCCGTTCCCACAGGTAGGCGGTGGCAGAGCCGTTCGGGTTCGGCGGGTTGCCTGCGCGGCCGTTGTCGCCCTGGTTGAAGGGCAGGAAGAAGGTGTCCCGTCCGGCGAGCTTGGTGGTCATCCAGACCTCGCGGTTGGAGACGGCGAAGTGGACCACGGCGCGGGTGCCGAAGCCGAACAGCGGGGAGGCCTTCGGGTTGCGATCGCGATACTGCTTCTTGGCGTCGCCGATGGACTGGGTGGAGTCGGTCTTCAGCTCGACCGTTGCCACGGGCAGGCCGTTGACGAACAGCACCAGGTCCACGGAGTGGTTGGTCGCCGCGTTGAAGTGCACCTGGCGCATCACGCGCAGCCGCATCCGCTCGTAGGAGGCGACGGCGGCCGGGTTCAGTTTCGTGGCCGGCCGCGGCTCGGCCATGCGCAGGGTGGCTGAGGTGCCGACCTTGAAGCCCTTGCGGAGCACGTTGAGCGTGCCGCCGACTCCGGTGTCCTGCGGCTTGTTCAGCACGTCGATCAGGCGGGTGGTGATCTGGTCCCGCTGTGCCTGCTGCGCAGAGGCCGGGGCATCGGCCTTCACGATGCGCCCGTAGTCCTCCGGTTGGTTCTCGGCCAGCCAGGCGTGGACGTCCTCGGGGAAGATCGCGTTCTTGCGGTCGTAGCCATCATCGTCGGGCGAGTAGAGCCAGCCGTGCTGCTGCAGGTACTCGCAGATGTAGGTCTCGAGCTCGCTCTCGTTGTGGATGGCCATGTGCGGTCAGTCCTCCCTGGGGATCTCGATCTGGCCGGTGACGGCGGCAGTGATCAGCGCGGCCCGGCGCTCCTGCGCGAGCTCGATGAACCGCTCCGCCTTGGCGATGAGTGCATCGATCTTCGCGGTCTCGCGGTCGAGGTGGTCGGCGATCTCGCGCTGTTCGTCGAGTGGCGGGAGCACTACCGGCATCTTCCTCAACTGGTCGTTGTCAATCTCGGCCTGGCCCGGGCGTACGCCACGCGACAGCATGGCGAAACCGTGGCGGTACTGCGGAGACCGGAACAGCCAGTTCAGGAACTTATGGTTCTCACCGTGCAAAGGACGAAAGCAGAGATAGTGCCCGGAAGAGATCCCTCGGATAGAGCTCACTCCCACCGAACCCTGCCACGCCTTCATCCGGTTGACGACGAACCACCCCGGCTCAACCAGCTGATAGATCGACCGGTCCTCGGCTGTCTCATTCAGGTTCGCTCGATCGGCCTTGAACACCACACCAAAGTCACGGAAGACAGACACCATCGGTTCCTCGAGGAAGCCCGTCCGCTTCTCGCGCCGGTACATGGCCCACAGGGGAAAGGTCCGCCATGTCGAGGGGATGGACCCCATCCACGAAGGCCCCTCGACGAACGTCTCGTCTGCGGAGGTGGTGAATCCGCTGACGGCATGTTCGACCGCAGCGGAACGCCGCTCACGAAGCCCGCTGATCAAAGCGCGCTGTTTCTCGATCAGGGCGTCGATCGTAGCGGTCTCGCGGTCGAGGTAGTCCGCGATGCGTCGCTGCTCCTCCTGGCCAGTAGCAGGGACCAGCAGTGATCCCAGATCGCTCGCACTGATCTCCATGAAGGTCGTTCCACGTCCGAGAGCTTCTAAGATGGGTCTCGCAGCAACGAGGACGTATGCCAGGTACTTCTCGTCGACCTCTGGGGACGGCACAACGGCTTTGCACCCCTGGTTGAACGCAGAACGCCGACTCAGACGACCCACGTAGCCGATCGGTGCCCGACACGACACTGCGAGACCGAAGTCTGCGACAGTCGATCCGCTGGAAGCACCGAGCTCAGTCAATGACCGACTCGTCTCAAGGATCGACTCACCCTCGAGTCCGCGGAGGTCCGGAGGTGTGACGAACGGCAGGTCGCCGTTCCAGTTCATGTCGTCGGCTCGCGGCGTCCCGCCATTGAGCACCGTTGCAACGTGCGCCAGTTTGACGCCACCGTTGGGTGCAAGGGCTCCATGCAACGCTGTCACCGCTCTACCTCCTGCAGGAGTTCGATGATCTCAGCGGTGAGCTGCTTGAGTTCCGCGTCGATCTCCTCGAGTGGGCGCGGCGGCACGTACTTATAGAACAGCCGGGTGAACGGGATCTCGTAGCCGACCTTCGTCTTGGACTCGTCGATCCAGGCGCCGGGCACGTGCGGGGCCACCTCGGCCGCGAAGTACTCGTGGATGCCCCGACCGAAGGGCACCAGTTCGGTGTCGCGCAGCGCGGTGTCCGGCTCCGGCTCACCCTTCTTGTTCGTCACGATCTCGGCCTCGGGGTCGTGCACGCCGATGGCCCCGGTCAGGGCCTTCACCAGCGGGGCGCCGGCGGTCACGTCGTGATCCTGCAGCGCCTTCTTCAGGTCCAACACGAAGGTGGGCTGGTGATCCCAGACCCGGCCGCGCAGGGAGGCGAGGGCGGTCTCGAGAGCCGAGCGGCCGTCGTCGGGAAGCTTGGAGACCGGCTTGGTGGCGAGCGCCGCCGCGATGGTGGTGTCCTCCACCTCGAAGCGCAGCTGCAGGGGTCGCTCCACGGTGATCTCCCGGTAGCCGAAGTCCTGGGCGGTGAGGACCTTGGAGAACTCGGCGTTGTCCTCGGACTGGGCGTCGAAGTCCCGGTAGATGTCCAGCACGCGCTGGCGGTCCGCCTTGGACAGCTCCTTGTTCTTCGAGCCCACGTTGCGGCGCAGCTTGGTGAAGAAGGTGCGGGCGTCGATCAGCTGGACCATGCCGCGGCGGTCTGCCGGCTTGTTGTTGTCCAGCACCCACACGTAGGTGGCGATGCCGGTGTTGTAGAACATGTCCGTGGGCAGGGCGACGATCGCGTCCACCAGGTCCGACTCCAACAGCCAGCGGCGGATCTCGGACGGCCCCGAGCCCGCCCCGCCCGTGAACAGCGGGGAGCCGTTGAGGACGATGCCGGCCCGTCCCCCACCCTCCGAGACCGGGCGGAGCTTCGAGGCGACGAGCTGGAGAAAGAGCATCTGGCCGTCGCTGATGGCGGGGGTGCCGCCCGGGAAGCGGTTCGTGGCGCCACCGGCGGCGATCTCCTTCTCCACCGCGGTGCGGGAGGCCTTCCAGTCGCCGCCGTAGGGCGGGTTGGACAGGACGTAGTCGAAGCGCTCAGTCAGGTGCGCGTCGTTCCTCAGGGTGTCTCCGCGGGCGATGCCGTCCGCGTCCTGGCCCTTGCCGAGCAGCTCGGACTTGCAGATCGCATAGGACTGGTCATTGAGCTCCTGCCCGAACAGGCGGACCTCCGCGTTCGGGTTCATGCGGCGCAGGCGCTCGTCCAGCAGGGACAGCATGCCGCCGGTGCCGGCCGTGGGGTCATAGACGGTGCGGACCGGGTAGCCGGTGAGGACGGCATCATCCGGGGCGGTGAGCAGGTCTACCAGGAGCTTCACCGCGTCGCGCGGGGTGAAGTGCTCACCGGCGGTCTCATTGGAGGCGGCGGCGAAGCGGCGGATCAGGTCCTCGAAGAGGGTGCCCATGTCCGCGTTGGACACGGCGTCCGGGGAGAGGTCGATGGAGGCGAACTGCTGCAGGACCAGGAAGAGGCGGTCGTGCTCGTCCAGCTTGGCGACCGTCTTGTCGAACTCGTAATAGGTGAACAGGTCCGCCACGTTCTGGGAGAACCCGTCCACGTAGGCCAGCAGGTTCGTGCGGAGCAGGTCTGGCTCCTGCAGGATGCGGTCCAGGGTGAAGGGGCTGAGGTTGTAGAAGGTGAGACCGGTGCGGGACTCGACGAGGTTGTCGAGGACGAAGTCCGGATGGCCCTTAGCCGCCAGCTCCGCGAAGAACTCACGGTGCGGGGCCATGACCGCCTCCATGCGGCGCAGGATCGTCATGGGCAGGACGAGGGTGCCGTACTGGTTCGGCTTGAACACGCCACGCAGCTGATCCGCGATCCCCCACACGAAGTTCGAGAGGTTCTGGGGAGAGGGCATGGTGACGAGCCTTTCGGAGCACGGCGGTGTGGTCTGCTGGCCACATTCTCACACTGAGCCGGTTTGCGCGCGCGCTGCCTCAGACTGCGGCGCGCTTCTCTCACCCGCGATGTTCTTCGGCGCCGGAGAAGGTAGCGGGAGGCGGGCCAAGCAATCCGAGGAATTCTTCGGCTTGAAGGTCTTGTGACTCGACAATCGGCCCCAAGAGTCCCGTGTCCGAACTTTTCTTCGGATTGCTCCGCCTGCACGCCGCTATGGCAGTCGATCGCCGCCAGTTGCGAAGAATTCTTCGGAACTCGATAGCTTCTCTGCCACCATGGAGCCATGGCCACCACGCGCGCAGTCTCCTCCGCCGCGGCACTGACGAAGATCAGCGACCGCGTCCGCGCCATGCGCAAGGAGCTCCGGCTGACCCAGCAGCAGCTCGCAGACCTGGCGGGAGTCTCGGACGCAACCGTCCGTCAGATCGAGCGCGGCACCGGCAAGAGCACCCTGAAATCAGTGCTCGCCGTCATGGAAGTGCTCGGCCTCGAGCTCGAGGTGACCGGGTGACGACACCTGCGCTCGAAGACCTGAAACGCATCACCGCTGCGGACGTCTACAAGGCCGGCGTCCCGGCGGGGACGCTCACCCGCGATGAGCAGGGAACCATCACCTTCCGCTACCTGGCGGGATACGACGGCGATCCCGTGGCCTCCACGCTGCCCATCTCTCAGGACCCCGTCACCGCTGCCGGAGGCGGTCTCCCACCGTTCTTCTCAGGGCTCCTGCCCGAAGGGCACCGCCTCACCGTCCTGCGCACGGCAGCCAAGACCTCGGCTGACGACGAGCTGACCCTGCTCCTGGCCGTCGGCACAGACGCGCCCGGCGATGTGCAGGTCATCCCTGCCGGCGACCGACTGCGCACAGAGGCTCCCCTCGCCACGGACGATCCACAGACGCTGGACTTCGCCGCCCTTGCGGAAGTGCCGGACCGCAACGCCCTCCCCGGCATCCAGGCGAAGGCCTCGGCCTCCATGGTCAACGTGCCCGTACACCTTCAGGAGCACAGCGCCCTGCTGAAGCTGGATCCACCGAACCACCCCCACCTCGTGGTCAACGAGGCGCTCCATCTGCAGCATGCCGCGGCGCTCGGCATCCCTGTGTCCGAGCACACGATGGTCTACGACAGGCACGGGCTCCCAGGACTCCTCGTCCGCCGATTCGACCGCACTACGGCCCGCTCCGGTGAGACGAACCGGCTCGCGCTCGAGGACGCCGGACAAGCCCTCGGCATCTACCCGGCGCAGAAGTGCAACGTCACCACGGAAGAGGTCATCTCTGCCCTGGCCGACCTCACTCCCCACCGGCTCGCAGCCGTGCGCAACCTGTACCTGCAGTTCCTCTACGCATGGCTGACGGGCAACGGCGACCTCCACGCGAAGAACGCCTCGGTGTTGCAGTCCCCGAGCGGCCGATGGGGCATCGCCCCGATGTACGACGTGCCCTGCACAGCCCTCTACGAAGACATGACCATGGCCCTGTCCGTGGACGGGCGCACGAACAACCTGCGTCTGCGCCACTGGGACGGTCTCGCCGCGAGCATCGGCCTACCCCCGCGTGCCGCCCGGTCTGCCATGACGGTGGCGATGACAGCAACGGCGAAGGTGGACCTGTCTGTCTTGCCATTCACTGGTTCGCCGTTGACAGGCGCCCAGCGGGAGCTGCGCCACCGCCGCTACGAGCTGGAAGGCTGACCGATCTCCTCGACCGACCACGCGGCCAGGGCCTCACTCGACGCAGCCCCGCCAGTGACCCCACTACAGAGTGGGGACGGCATGGAGGTCACTTGAACATCTTGAGAACGTCGCCGAGGCCGACCGTGGTACGCCGGTAGACGGCGTTGTAGGCCGCGCGCTTCGGATCGCGCAACCAGCCCATCCCCTTGCGGCCGTAGCCGGGGATGACCTTGCGCTTGATCGCTCGCTTGGCGCGGCCCGTGGTGCGGGCGGAGATGGACTTCCTCGGGGACGGCTTGCGGATACCGATCTTCATGGTGCGAGCGTAACCGGTGGGGTGGACGGGATGAGGGGCCAGCGTCTCGCCAGGACCTGCCCCGAGCAGGGGCTGTCAGGTACTTCTGTCGTCCTCCCGGACGGTGCGCAGGAACCACTCCAGCGCGTCGAGGAACGCCTCCTGCGCTGCGGCCTGGCAGACCTGGGCGTCGGAGGCGAAGTGCGTCCGTCCGCTGGGAGGAAGCGCTGCCGGGCGTCCGCCGGGTCGTCCTGACACTGGCCATCCGACGTCACCGCGGGCTCGCCTGACTGCGCCGACGACTGGTCACAGGCTGGGGCGGACGCCCCTTGCTCCGGCGGCCCGGCCGAGGGCCGAGCCGCCTACGCGGAGAAGCGGCACCAGGACTTCACCTGGCGCCGCCACTGAACGCCCCTCTCAGAGCGTCGCGCCGCCGTAGCAGTGCAGCGCAGCGCCGTAGCCGAGCGGCAGCCCGTGGCCCTGCGCCCAGGAGGTCAGCACCTCGATCAGCTGCGCACGGTTGAGCAGCTGCTCGTCCTCGGCGGACGTGTTCGGCTGATTGCCCGCATGCTCCGCGTGGGCGCCGACGCCGATGCGCCAGTTGAACGCGCCGCCCTCGGGCTCCACCTTCGCGATCTCCAGCTGGAAGCGCCCCTCGCCCAGGTAGCACATCTGCGCGTACCGGGTGACCGGGTCGTCATCCTCGAGCGTGAGCCCGTCGATCTCCTCGCCGAGCGCGTTCACCAGGTCCGCGATCTGCCCCACGGACTCCAGCCGGTACCAGCCCTGCCCGAAGAACTCCCTCATGTGCTGCCACCACAGCTGCGAGGCCGGCTCCGGCAGCTCCATCAGTTCCACGCCCTCGCGCGGCGGCATGACCGTCACGTCCCCCGCCTGCGTCCTGCCGTCCATCGTGTCCTGTCCGCCCATCCGGGTCTCCTGTCTCTCGTCGAACATCGTGCGCCGAGGCTATGGACAGGGCCGGACAGGATAAGCGTCCGCCGCCGTCTTCCCAGGTCAGAGGCTCGACGACGGTTCTCCCGCCTTATCGTGTCCGGCCCCCTTCGTAGTGTCCTCACCGTCAGCTCGAGACGAGACGACCAGAGAACAGCCCCCTAGTGAAGGAGTCCCGATGACTGCACCGAAGCCCGCTCCCCCGACCTGCCGCTTGATGCCTGCGCTCGCCGCCGTCGCCGCGCGTTCCGGCATCACCGTCATGGCCCGCGTCGAGCGCGGCCAGATCCTGTGGGCCGTCGTGGAGTCGGAGGGCGCGGTCGCGCAGATGCCGGAGTCGGGGCGCGTGCGCCTGGCCGAGGCCGGCCGCACGGGCGGAATCTTCGTGGAGGTGCTGCACGAGGCGCTCCGGGCCCTGGACGCCCCGGAGGCCGAGGTGCACCTGATGGTGGAGCTTCCCCCGATGCTTCGTGACCTGGACGAGCGCCTGGCCGCTCTCGGCCACCGAGTCGTCGAGGCGTACGCGCCGGTCGCCGGACGCCAGGCCGCCGGTGCTGCCCTGAAGGAGCTGGCGGCCCAGCTGTACGCGCAGGTCCACGTAGCCACGGATGCCTCCCGCGCCAAGCGCGGGGAGCTCTCCGGCGCCGGATGGATCATCGACTTCGGCCTGGGGTCCACCCCGCGCCTGAAGCACCGCGTGTGCCCGCGCACCACCGTCCTGGAGGCCGAGCTGAAGGCCATCCACCTGGGCCTGTGGGAGGCCCTCCAGCGCATCCCGCACGAGCACCAGGCCGACACCCGGTTCGTGATCCGCTCGGACAGCCAGAACGCGGTGAAGCTGGTCCACGGCGAGATCGACCATGCCCGTGGACTCACCCTGAACGGCAACGGGACCGTGGACGCCATCCGCCGGCTGATGACCGGCCTGGACGTGGACCTCGGCTGGGTCCGGGGCCACGCCGGCGACGTCCACAACGAGCTCGCCGACCGCCTGGCCGTGATGGCCCGCCGCAACGCCGAGTTCGGCGTTCCGAAGGCCCGTGCCCGCCAGATGCTGGACGAGCTGCGCACCGAGGCCGCCGAGCAGCTGATCAGCTACTCGCTGGCCGCCTGACAGACCGCCTTCCTCCGGGGACCACCGACGGCCCGGAGGCTCAGCCCTCCGGGTTCAGATCCGCGTCGCCCACCCAGGGCTCGGCGAAGCCGTCGTAGGTGCCGTCCTCGAGCGCGACCATGAGCCACTGGTCCACGTAGTGCTTGAAGACGTCATCGCCCTGGGGAAGCATGTATCCCTGCACCGAGTAGTCGAAGGGCTCGTCCGGGTTCACGGCACACAGCTCGTCGTACTCGTGGTCCGTGTAGAGGACCTCCGCGCGGTCGGTGGTCATCACGTCGGCCTCGCCGGCGGCCAGGGCGTCGAAGATCGTCAGGTTGTCATGGGGGATGAGCTCGCCGTCCGGGTAGTGCTCCCGCGCGAACTCCTCATTCGTGCCGCCCTCTGGGAAGATCGAGCGGACGCCCGGCTGATTGATGTCCTCGATGCTCCGGTACTTGTCCACGTCCTCACAGCGGGCGATCGGCGTCTTCCCGTCCTCGAGGGTCTTCTCGGAGAAGTAGACCTTCTCGGCACGCTCCGGGTTCATGGAGATCCCACCGACGGCCACATCGCAGTCGGAGAGGAAGTCGTCCATGAGCTCGCCCCAGCTGGTGGTGACGAACTCGGCCTCCACCCCGATGGTCTCGGCCAGGTCCCTGGCCATGTCCACGTCGATGCCCTTGAGCTCCCCGTCCTCGGTCTCCTCCGTGAACGGCGGGTAGTCGCCGGTGGTGCAGACGCGCAACGTCCCCGCTGCACGGATCTGCTCGATCCTGCTCTTCTCCGGTACAGGCGACGGTTCGGCGCTCTCCGAGGCCGTGGGCGCGGAGACCGCGGCGGTCTCGAGGCCTTCGTCCGACCCTCCGGGGCCGGTACAACCGGCCACCAGAAGGGCCGCGGCCGCTCCCAGGGCGGTAACGGTGAGGCGTGGATGACGGGCGCACATGTGCTGCCCCTCTCGGTCAGGTGCGAATGACAAGTGAGTGACATAGGTCACTCTAGTCGGCCTGACCAGTCGCTGAACACCAGCGGCCCGCATGGCGAGACGCCGGTGCAGCGGCGGCCGGTTCAGCCTCGCATCCAGCGCAGCGCCTTGGTGGCGAGCCAGATGCTGATGAGGGCGAACACGGCGGTCATGCCGACGCCGATGGCCACGTCCCCGCTGTCTCCGGCGCCCAGGTCCTCGACCACCTGGCCGATGCCGGCAGCGGTCATCAGGACGCAGAACAGGGCGACGAGCATCATGACCACGCCGGCGATCTTCTTCGCCACCCGCACGCCCTCGTTCGGGCGGCCCTGCTGCTGCGAAGCCGGGGCATCGCCCCACTGGTGAGGTGCCGGCCCGCCGCCGTACGACGCCGGAGTTCTGGACCGCTTCGGCTCGGTCCGCTCCCACGGACGCGGGCCGTCGTCGTCGAAGCGGGACCGGCGCAGCGCGGACGGGGTGTAGGCCGAGCTCCCGTAGGTCCGCCCGGCACGGCCCCCATCATCCTCTCGGCGGTCATCCGCAGGCACCGGAGCGTCACCGGCCTCCGACGCGAGCGCGGCGGCCGAGGGCGCCTCCTCCGGCTGAACCTCAGTCGGTTCCACGCCCGGTGTCCGTCGACCGAGCAGCGAGACTCCGTCCTCCGGCTCCTGGCCGCCGAGCACCTCCATGAAGGCAGCGGCGGTCATCGCCCGGATGGGCTGCCCCGCGGCCGCATACTCGGTGGCTTTGCGCTCCTTGGTGGTCATGTTCACGGCCACGGCGGCATCGCCAGAGACGAGCCCTGCGAGGTCGTCCCTGTTCCCGGCGACCAGCACGGTGGTCTTCTTCGTGACGTTCTTCTGCGGGTGCCCGCCCACCTCGGCGATGCGTTCCCACAGCTTGTAGCGGTCACGCCCCTGGACAGGACCAGAGATGACCACATGCTCGCCGTGCAGCGGGTGGCTCGGGTCGGCTCCTGCGACGGCCTTCGGCATGTCCGCGGCCTTCGTCTTGGAGGCGCGGCTGAACCACTCCTGACGGCTCGGGTCGTCCTCTGCCGGCTCAGAGGTCGGAGTCGGTACAGACGGCCGCCGGCGCGCAGTCGCCGGCGTCCCCACCTGTCCGCCCTGCGGCCACAGCTCGCCGAGCCGCTGCACGCCCTGCTCCTTCGCGATCGCCACGAGGACCTCGGCGCACGCACGGGCGTCCTGCTCGGCATCGTGGTGGTTCTCCAGCGTCACGCCGTAGGCCTCGGCGAGCACCGGCAGCGTGTGCTGGCGGAAGTCCGGGCGCAGGCGGCGGGACAGCTCCAGCAGGTCCAGCCACTCCATGGGCTGGGCGGTGCGGCCGGCCTCGGCGCACGCGGCCTCGTAGGCACCGCGATCGAAGGCGGCGTTGTGCGCTACCAGCGGCAACTGGGAGCCGAGCACCTCGAGCTGGCCGGCCACCTCGTCCCAGGCCGGGGCGTCCTTCACGTCCTCGGCGCAGATGCCGTGGATGCCGCGGTTCAGGGCAGAGAACGAGTCCAGGCCGGTCGGGGGCTGCACCAGGATCTTCTCGGTGGCCACCACCTCGCCGGCGCGGACCAGCGCGATGCCCACCGCGCACACGGACGCCCGCTGCGCGTTGGCGGTCTCCATGTCCACGGCCACGAAGTCCAGGCCGCTGAAGCTGCTCACGTCTGCTGCCTCCTTGCGATCCGGCGCCCTTGCCGGTTAGGCGTCTTCCCTTCCCCCGATTCTAGGGAGCCGCCTCCACATCCTCAGGCCCATCCTCCCCACCAGCCTTCGAGGTCCGGCGCCTCGCCCACGGGCGCCCAGCCGAGCCGCTGCACTGGAAGCGTCAGCGTCCTTGCCGTCAGGCCCCGCGCTTCCCGACGGCGGCCCCGCACCCCCGTCAGCCGCCCCACCTCGCGGACGGGGCCGGCTCCGTCCGGCTCGCCGCCGGCGGTGAGCACCAGGGTCTCCACGCCGGCCCGTTCGAGGCGCAGGAGCAGCTCGCTCGCCGCGGCCGGGTCCGGGCGCCGCCCGGGCTCCGCCGGGCACAGGGGCTCGTGCACGAGCACGTCCCAGTCCGGGGCCTCCTCCAGTGCCGGCTCGGCAGGCGCCCCGCCCTCCGGCGACGCCACGCGCGCCACCCGCGGATCCTCCAGGCAGCCGCGGGCCGCGGCGCCGAGACCGCTCGCGTCCACCGCGACCCGTGCCGCCGGGAACAACTGCACAGCGGCGTCCACACTGAGCACCACGGCGGCCTCGTCCGCCGTCGTCGCCGCTCCCGCCGGCCTGCCACCGGCTCCACCCGCCCCGGCACCGTCCGCCCCGGCATCGCCAGCGGCCATCCGGACCCCCACACGTCGCGGCCCGTTCAGACCCAGCGCCCACCCGCGGGCGGTCGGCGCGGCGATCTTCCCGGCCAGCGTCAGGGCCTCGGCGTTCTTCACGCGCCGGGCCTGCACCGGATCCTCCCGGCCGCCGAAGTCCTCCCCCGGCTGCCAGGCGACCGCCTCACGCACGTGGCGCAGCCGCGCCCCGCAGCGCCACAGCCGCGACGCAAGCTCCCAGTCCTCACCGCCGTAACCCACGAAGGACGGGTCGAAGCCCCCGGCCTCCTCGTAGATCTGACGGGCCACCGTCAGCACGGCGGAGATGACGAACCGGTACGAGGTCGCATCGGCCCGCCGCAGGTCCTTCGTCTGCGCGTAGCCGTCGATCAGCCAGGCCGGCTCCTCCAGCTCGGCTCCGGCCGGCAGACCCGCCCCGGGGGCCCAGCCGGCCTCCGCCGCCCGCGGATCCACGTGCCGCCGCCGCCCGACCACCACCGCCTCCGGGTCCGCCAGCGGCAGCGCACAGGCGGCCTCGAGGTAGCCGGGTTCGGGAATCATGTCCCCGTCGAGGAAGGCCAGCACCCGCCCCGCAGCGGCCCGAGCGCCCAGGGCCCGGGCCGCCGACGCCCGGAACCCGAGGTCGGCCTGCCGCACCACCTGCACACCGAACGGCAGCCCGTCCGGGATCCGCGGCGGCCGCGAGGAGCCGTCGTCCGCGACGACCACCTCGAACCGCTGCGCCGGCATCGTCTGCCGCGCCAGCGCGGCCAGCAGCCGGTTCAGGCCCTCCTGGTCCTCGTAGTAGGGCACGACGACGGACACCTCAGTCATCCCGTCCGCCTCCCTCCACCGGGGCCGGCACGGGCCGGCGGCACTCGAGCGCCAGGGACCAGACCTCCGCGAGCGCCCGCACGGTGTCCTCGGGCGTGGGCGCCAGGGAGACGTCGGGCGCCAGCCTGGTCAGCGACGGGTCGGCCACCGCGGCGGCGAGCGCCCGGGTCAGGGCGGCGAGCACAGCATCCTCGCCCGCCGGCTGAGCCGCACGGTCGCCCGTCGGCTGAGCCGCACGGTCCCCGGCCTCGGGACCGGCACCGCCTGCCGGGCCCTCGTCGCCCTCCCCGGGCCGGGCCACGTGCAGGGTGCCGGGGCGCAGGGCGTCCATCTCCTCCACGTAGGCGCCCGCCGGGACGATGCACTGGCGGCCGTGGCCCATCCACGTCGCCAGGGAGCCGGAGGCGGACACGTTCCGGTGCGCCGCGAACGGCACCGCGGCCGCCGCGAGCGCGGCGGGCAGCTGCTCGTCCGGGACGAAGCCGGTCACCCGGAAGGCGAGTCCCTCGTCCGCGGCGGCTCGCTCCAGCTCGGCGACGAGGTCGTCGTGCCCGGCCGCCACCGGCCCGAGCGCGGTCACGCGGTCCGGGAACCCCTCCAGGGACACGCCCCGCGCCACGGCCTCACCGCGCACGGCGGCCAGAGCGGCGATCGCCTCGGCATGACCCTTGCCGGGGTACAGGTGGCCCAGCACCACCACGTCCCGGCCCAGCCCCTCGATCTCGGGTTCCCCGTCCTCCCCACCGACGTCGCCCCGCGCGTCCGGCACGGGCAGCGGGACCACGGCGATCGGTGCCGGCTCCCCCGTGCCCCGGTCGTGCGTCCCGTCGTCCCCGGTCGCCGGGTCGCGGGTTCCCCCACACGCTTCCCCGCCGAGGCCCTCGGCGTCCGCGCAGGCGGCACGCAGGAACCCTGCCTCGTGCTCGCTGGCCACCACCACGGCGGCGAAGGACCGTGCCAGCTCGGCGTAGGCCGCCGCCCGGGCCGCATAGCGCGCGGCGCCCTCGGCAGGCTGGGGCACATCGTGCAGTGCGATCGTCGCAGACGCGGGCAGCACCTGCCGCAGCACGGCGGCCGCCTCGGCCGGACCGTCCCCGAACAGCGCGTCGGTGACGTCCACATGGACGGCCCCGCCCGCCGCCGCGGCCGCCCCCAGCCGCTGCCCCGCCGCACGGAACGCGTCCGCATCCGGGCAGCGCACCAGCTCCACGTCCCAGGTGCCGGCCAACGTCTGCTGGGCGCGTGCCGCGGTCTGCAGGGCGTGACGGGTCACCCCGTGCTCGGCCGGCCCGACCGCTACCAAGTGCACCCGGCGTGCTCGGCCGGTCACGGCAGCATCCTCAGCAACCGGATGCGGGCGGCGAAGCGTTCCATGCCGGCGGCCACGCAGGCGGGGTTGGACAGGTACCAGTCCAGATGCGTCTGCCGCACCACCGCGTCCGGAACTGTCTCCCCGCCGATGGTCCACTCCGGCCGCGGTTCGCAGTCCAGCCCGAGAGCCTCGACCACCTGTTCCTCCACCGGTGTGCGGATCCCGCCCAGCAGGGTGCGACCGTCCGCCGGAAGGGCCGCCTCCGGGCACAGTCCGGTCCGCCGCCCGATCTCCTCGGCCACCCGCTGCGCCGCCGCCAGCAGCAGCGGGTTGTCCGGGTGGTTCACGGCGTGGAAGCCCACGCCCCGCTCGGCGGCCACCAGGTCCGAGACCGGCAGCAGTCCCCTGACCTTCTCGCGGTGCGCGAGCAGGCCCACGGACTCCTCGGCCGCCTCCTGCAGTGAGGCGGGATCCACGGGAAGGCGGGTGCCGGCGCCGCAGGCGGCCACGGCACGCACGGCGACCTCCGCACCGGTGAGGCGGCCGTGTGCCTCCACCAGGGTCCGCAGGTCGTGATACGGCACCAGTGGCGGGTCCTCGCCGGGACGCTCGGCGGCGCCGGGGGCGGCCTTCCAGTGCCGCAGCGTGGTCTGCCACGGGAAGCGCGAGGTGCAGTAGAGCACCGGCACGCGCACCAGCTCGGCGCCCTCCGGCAACAGCGCGGCCAGCTGGCCCGTCCCCACCGGCATGCCGCGGTAGTCGTCCGGGATCGGCTGGGAGACCAGCACCCGGGCCCGGGCCACCAGACGGTGCAGCAGCGGGACCTCGTCCGCGGTCAGCTCGAACGCCGGCGGGACGCGGACGGAGGCCAGCTCGCCGTTGGCCAGCGCGGTGCCCGGCTCCTCCCCGAGCAGCAGCCGGAAGGACTCCCCCTGGCAGTTGCCCCACACCAGCAGCAGCGGCTGCTCGGGCAGGGGCGTGAGCCCGTAGAAGTGCCCATAGTGGCGGCGGCGTCCCTCCACTTCAGGGTCGGGTGAAGGCGACTGGGCTGTGGTCACGGCACCTCCCGGGGTGGTGGAATGGCGGGCGCGCTCCGACCGGGGGCGCCCGCCCACACTAGGGGCGGCCCGCCCGCAGGAGAAGCGCTGGGCGTCGCCGCCGTCAGGAGTATGCATGCCGCTCATCGTCCAGCCCGTTCCCGCGGACCACCCGTATGTACGGCACCTGCTCCCCCTCCCGGACTCCTCTCCCGGCGGCGAGCGTGACGCCGCTGCGGGCCCGTCCGGCCCCCACGGAGCCGGGTCCGGGGGTGATGCGACGGCCACGTCAGTGGAGCACCTGCCCGACCCGAAGGCCCCCGGAGCGGAACCGGGCGTGTGGTGGCCGCCGTCCGCCCTGACCCCGGAGTGGATCCGCGAGCACCGCCCGGACGTGCTGCACGTGCACTTCGGCTTCGAGCACTTCACCCCGGCTCAGCTGCAGGCGGCCATGGATGCCGCCGATGACGTCGGCACAGCCGTGCTGGTCACCGTCCATGACCTGGAGAACCCCCACCTGCCGGAGGCCGAGCAGCCCGCGCACCGGGTTCGGCTGGCCGTGCTGCTGGCCGCCGCGGACGAGGTGGTGACGCTCTCCACCGGGGCCGCGGAGGCTGTGCGGAAGGACTACGGGCGTGAAGCCATCGTGATCCCGCACCCGCACGTGCTGCCGCTGGACCGGGAGGACGAGGACGCCGCGGGCGAGGGTCCCGGTCCCGGCGAGGAGCTCCTGGTGCTGGTGCATGCCAAGGACCTGCGCGCCTCCGTGGACCCGGAGCCGCTGCTGCCTGCCGTCGCGGAGGGGGTGCGACGGCTGCGGGCGCAGGGCCGTCCGGCACAGGCGGTGTTGGAGATGCAGGAGACCACCCAGGACCCGGTGCGGGCAGACCGGCTGCGGGCCTCGGCGGAGGAGCTTGGGATCCGGGTGTGGGAGCACCCGCGACTGGACGACGCCTCCCTCCACGCCCTGCTGCGGCGGGCCGCCGTGTCCGTGTTGCCCTACGTGCGGGGCACGCACTCGGGCTGGGTGGAGATGTGCCGGGACCTGGGGACGCCGGTGGTGGTGACGGACGTCGGTGCGATCGCCTCCCAGGTGGCGGACACGCCCCTGCCGGGCGAACAGGCGTCGGAGGCGGGCCGCCCCGGGGAGGGGGTGGCCGTCGTCGGGATGCAGGACCCGGCCGCCGCAGCGGAGGCGATCCGGCGCATGGCTCTGAGCCCCCGGAAGCCGGCACCGCCGCTGTGGCGCCGGACGCAGCGGGCCCAGGTGGCGGCCGCCCACGCCGCAGCCTGTGCGCGGGCGGTCCGCACTGCGCGGCGGCAGCACGCGGAGCGTGTGGCCGTCCTGGTGATCACCGGGGACCGGGACACCCACCTGGCCCGGGTACTGCAGGCACTGGAACGGCAGACGCGCCGGCCGGATGAGGTTGTGGTGGTGTTCATGGGCCAGCCTGACGGGCAGGTGCCGGAGACGGATCTGCCGGTGACTGTGGGGCACGTGGCCGCCGACGGGCACCTGCCGCTGGCCGCCGCACGCAACCGTGCAGCCGTGCTCGCATCGGCTGAGATCCTCGTGTTCCTGGATGTGGACTGCCTCCCCGCGGACGGCACCGTGGAGCAGCTGGCCGCGGAGGTGGCCGACCACCCGCACGCGATGGTGATGGGCACGCCGCGGTACCTGCTGCCGGACTGGCGCGAGCGGACCGGTCTCGCGGAGGCCGTCCTGCCCGAGGACGCGGCCCTGCGCGCGGCGTCCGTGCCGCACGGCGCCCGGGCACACCTGCCGGCCGGAGGCTCCGAACAGTGGCACATGGTGTGGACGCTCGTGCTGGCGATGCGGCGCAGCCTCCTGCAGGCGATCGGCGGCCTGGACGAGGGCTACGTCGGCTATGGCGCCGAGGACACGGACCTGGCCTTCCGCGCCCGTGACGCCGGGATGGGCCTGCGCTTCCATCCGGCCGAGGTGTTCCACCAGCACCACGGCGTGCACCGTCCTCCGCTGAACCACCTCGAGGACATCCTGGTCAACGCCCGGCGTTTCCGTGCCGTGCACGGCCTCTGGCCCATGGAGGGCTGGCTGCGCGAGTTCGCCGCGGCCGGGCTCGTCGACTGGGACGAGGACGGCGGGCGGCTCGAGCTGCGGCGCCGTCCGACCGAACAGGAGCTCGCCGCCGCGAAGGTGGCGGACGCCGCCTACTGACGCGGAGGCCGGAGGTCAGCGCGGCCGCCGCCCGGCGGTCAGCGCGGCTGCCGCCCGGCGATCGTGCGCTCCACGGCCCGTTCCCACAGGTCGGCGTACTCGTCCGGCGGGGTGAGCAGGGCGGCAGCCAGACGGTCCGCGGAGCCCGGGTCCTCGGCCGCGGCCTGCACAGCGCCGGCCCAGTCGGTCACCGGGTCCTCCCAGACGGCCCAGGGCACCCCGGCGCAGCGGCGGGCGGCCTCGGCGAATCGGTGCTGTTCCGCGAAGGGGCGCGGTTCCGGGGCCATCACCACGGGTCGTCCGGAGGCGACCGCCTCCACGGTGCCGCCGTGGCCTGCGGAGACCACCACGAGGTCTGCGGCGGCGAGGACCCCGGGGACGTCCTCGGCCCACCCGTGGAGCACGAGGTTCGCGGGAAGTCCGCCCTCCCCCGCACGCGCCGGGGCGGTCCCGTCGGTGGCCCTGTGGGCGCTCGCATTCCTCTCCGTCTTCCTCTCCGTCGCCCCGGCGGAGAGGGAGGCGGGGGCCTCCTGCTGTCCCTGTCCGCGCACCGGCCCGTGCACGTGCCAGACCGCCTGCGGGACCGCCTCCGCCGCACGTCGGAGCGCGTCCACGGCCACGCCCCCGCCTCCGGTGGCGGTGAGCACGGCGATGTGCGCTCCCCGGAGGCCGGCCGGGGGCGTCGAGGCCCTCCGCTCGAGCCGCCCCGTCAGATCCGCCGAGCCGAGGAAGGTCGTCCGGTCCCCGTGCTCGGCCCGCCACCGCGGGTCCTCGAGTTCGGCACGGTAGTGGGCGAACAGGTGGTCGGCCTCGGCGTAGACGATCCGGTGGGCCGCGTCCGTCCGGTCCCCGTGCATGCGGCGGTGTGCCACGGGGTAGCCGGCCAGGCGCAGGAACAGCGCGGCCTCCACGGACACGTCCACCACGGCGGCCTCGGCGCCGGTCCTGCGGGCGGCGTCGAAGAGCGCGGCGAACCGGTCTCGGATCGCCGGGCCGGTGGGTGTGTGGTGCAGCGGCGACCCGGTGGGCTGGACGTGACCGTCCACGAGGTCCGAGGGCAGGGGCAGCACGGCCGGGCGGGGCACCCGCGCGGTGGCAGCGGCCCGGCCGACCACCTCCGCCGCGCGCGCGTGCGCCGAGACCACGGTGAGGTCGAACCGTCCCGTGCCGGCTGCCGCGGCTGCATGCTGCAGGTGTCCGGAACCGTGCTGGTGCGCGTAGTAGAGGACGCGCCTCACACCGTGCCCCACGGACGCTCTGGGCTGCAGCGGTGCGCCTGTCCTGTCCGGTTCGACGTCGGGCCGTTCGGCCCCGGCCCCAGGCCCGGCCCCGGCCCCGGCCCCGGCCCACGGTCCGCCGAAGACGTGCTGCGCTGGATCGCCTGACGGAGCAGGGCGTCGTAGGACTCGGCCATGGCGGCGGCGCTGAAGGTCTGTCCCCATGCCCGGGTGGCGGTGCGGCTGCGTGTCCGGGCGGTGTGCACGGCGGCGGTGAGGGCGGCGGCGGTGTGGTGCTCGGCCAGCGCCCCGGCCTGCGGCGCCACCACCTCGGCCATGGCGCCGGTCAGCACGGCCGCCACCGGGGTGCCGACGGCCATGGCTTCCACGGCGGTCAGCCCGAACGGCTCGGCCCACAGCGGGGTGACGAGGCAGACCTCGCCCTCCCCCATCAGCGCGGCGACCTCCGCGTGGTCCAGGTGCCCGCGGTGCACCGTGTCCTCCCCGAGCAGCGGCAAGACCATGCGCTCCACGTAGTCGTGGTCTGCGATCGGCCCGGCGAAGTGCAGCTCCATCCCGGCCCCGCGCGCGGCCTCGATGGCCATGTGCAGGCCCTTCTCCTCGGTGATGCGGCCGACCCACACGGCGCGGCCGGGGACCGGTTCGGAGCCGGACTGCCACAGCTCGGTCTCGATGCCGTTGTGGACCACGTCGATCCCCGGGATCCAGTGGGACCAGGTGGCGGCGTTCGCCGCGGACACCGAGGCCCAGCGGTGGAGCGGAGACGGCCGCCAGCCCGGGCGGCCCAGGACTGCCAGCACCCGGGGCAGAGTCGCCGGGGTGTGGAGGACCGTCAGCATCGGCAGTTCCTCCAGGAGCTGCAGCGGCACCGGGGAGAGCGAGTTGTTCAGCACGGCGTCGAATCCGCCGCCGAGGACCTGCTGGCAGGCGGCGGTCAGCGCGGCGTCCATGACGTCGTCCGACGGCGGCGTCCACGGCTCGGCAGACCACCAGCGCGTGCCGTTCACCGGGGTCTGGCACTGCTCCTGCACGCCGTCCGCCTCAGGCGCCGGCCGCGGACCGGGCAGGACAGGCAACGTCGGTACCACGGTCACCGACCCTGCCCGAGGCCCGACGTCCCGGGCCTCCAGATCGCTGCCTTCCCGGGCGAAGACCGTGACATCGTGACCGAGCCGCGCCAGGTGGCGGACCGTGAGCGCGGTATGTGCCTCCAGCCCACCGTCGAACGGGGGACGCAGGGGATGGCGCGGATGCGCGAGCAGTGCAAGACGCACGGTGCCTCCTCAGGAAGGGCGATTCGCCGCACACCGGGTGGGCCTGCATGACGCAGCGGGTCCAGGGGTGCACCTGGACTGCCCCCGACGGGAACGGCGAAGCGCGGATAGAACCTGACTGTATGCCATGGGGCGCCTTCGACCGTTTGAGTCCCTCTGCCACGCCTGTGAGCAGTCCTGCGCACAGCCCGTCACCCTGCACCGATGCGTCCTGCGCACAGAAGAAAAAGGGCCAGAATCTCAACGATTCCGGCCCTTATCCAGCTGTGGAGCTAAGGGGAATTGAACCCCTGACCTCGTCATTGCGAACGACGCGCTCTACCAACTGAGCTATAGCCCCGTGCTCACTTGCCTTGCGAGAGGCACCCGTGAAGCATACTCCCGTTCGCGCCCGGCCACCAATCCGCGCTGCAGCCGGCGTCCGACGGCCACGGCGAGCACCACGCCCACCACGTCCGAGACGATGTCCCAGAGGTCTCCCGAGCGCTGCCGCACGAACGTCGCCTGCGCCCACTCGCTGACCGGGGCGTGCACCAGGAACGGCACGGACCACCAGGCGCTGCGTCCCAACACCACGGCCGCCAGCGTCGGCGCCGCGAACACCGCCACGTGGATGAGCTTGTCCAGGAAGGGGATCTCGAACCCTTGCGCGGGCAGGTCCTCCCCCGGCAGATAGAGGACCACCAGGTGCGCCGCCACGGCGAGCACGAGCAGCACGGCCCACGCCCAGGCCGGCAGCAGGGGGCGTCGTCCGTGCGGCCCGCCGCCGTCTGCCGTCGGCCGGGCACGACGGCGGCCACCTCCTGCTCGTTCCGGGTGCGCTCCAGGCATGCAGACCAGCATACGAAGCCCCGTACCCCACCACCGCCAGGTGAACGCTCCCTGACTTCCTGGTGGAAACTCACAGTCGATCCATGACATGGTCATCTGCGGACCCGGCACGTGCGTGCGCCCCTGACGCACGCTGCCCCGGGTCCGTTGTCCTGTGTCCACACTGACGAAAGGAACCTGCATGCCGCCCGCTTCGGACGGAGCAACACTGACCACCCTCGGCGTCGTCGGCGTCGTCGTCCTCCTGCTCGTCTTCTACGGCGGCACCATGTGGATGTCGGTCGCGATCTCCCGGCGCAAGGAGAACGCAGACTCCTACATGACCGCCGGCAACAAGATCGGCTTCGGCATCTCCGCCGCCTCCATGACCGCCACCTGGATCTGGGCGTCCTCCATGTACGCCTCCGCCTCGGCCGGCTACACCTACGGCATCTCCGGCCCCATCCACTACGGCCTGTGGGGCGCGCTGATGATCCTGTTCATCTACCCGTTCGGCAAGCGCATCCGCACCGTCGCACCGCGCGCCCACACCCTGGCCGAGGTCATGTACGCCCGCCACGGCCGCTCCTCCCAGCTGATGCTCGCCGGCTCCAACGTGCTCGGCTCGGTCATCTCCCTGACCTCGAACTTCATCGCCGGCGGTGCGCTGATCGCCATCCTGTCCCCGCTGCCGTTCGGCGCGGGCATCCTGATCGTGGCGGCCGGCGTCCTGCTCTACACCCTGTGGTCCGGCTTCCGCGCCTCCGTGCTGACGGACTTCGCACAGGTCATGGCGATGCTCGGGGCCTGCGTGGTCATCATCCCGGCCGTGTTCTTCGCCGCCGGCGGACCGGCCATGTTCGAGGCCGGCGTCGCCGCAGGCAACGTGACCGCCGAGCAGCAGGACTTCTTCTCCTCCGAGGCGTTCATGAAGCAGGGCGCGCCGTACATCGCCGCCGTGCTCGCCTACGCGATCGGCAACCAGACCATCGCCCAGCGCCTCTTCGCCGTGCGCGAGGACCTGATCAAGCCGACCTTCGTCACCGCCACCATCGGCTACGGCGGCTCGGTGATCGGCATCGGCATGCTCGGCGTCATGGCGCTCTACCTCGGCATCACCCCCATGGACGGGGACGTGAACAACCTCATCCCGCAGATCGTCGCCGAGTACCTGCCGCTGGCCGTCGTCGCCCTGGCGTTCCTGATGATCATCGGCTCGTTGTCCTCCACCGCGGACTCGGACCTGTCCGCCCTGTCGTCGATCGTCATGGCGGACATCTACGGGCAGTCCAAGGGACGCGGCAACGCGGACCCGAAGACCATGCTGCTGATCGGCCGCATCACCATGATCGTGGCCACCGCGGCCGCCCTGTACTTCGCCACGGCGAAGTTCAACATCCTGGACCTGCTGGTGTTCGTCGGCGCCCTCTGGGGCTGCCTGGTGTTCCCGGTGATCGCCTCCTTCTACTGGAAGAAGGTCACCAACGCCGCGTTCACCGTCTCCGTGCTGGCGGCCCTCGCCGTGTTCCTGCCGGTCCGCTTCGGCTGGTTCCCGGTGGACGGGCTGTGGGGCATCGTGGTGGAGGCGCTCTGCGTGATCGGCGTGGGCGTGGTCCTGGGCATCATGGCGTTCGGCTTCTTCGGCCCGACCGCCGGCAAGCTCGTGGGCATCGCCGCCTCCGTGGCCATGTGCTTCGTGGCCTTCGGGTTCCTGCGTGACTACCTCGAGCTCTCCGGCGCCCTGGTGGCGTACGCGGTGTCCTTCCTGGTCTGCTACCTGATGTCCTTCCGCTCCACGCAGGAGTTCGACTTCGATCGCATCAAGCAGGTCACCGGCGACTTCGACGACCGCGACCTTGCGGCCACCGCCGACGAGAAGCAGACCGCCGCCGCCCGCTGAGCACACCGACCGACAACAGAGAGGCAGCTGACATGACCGTCGCCCTGACCGTGTACGTCCTGATGTGGCCCGTGATCGTCTTCGGCGTGCTCGCCGTGATCGCCGGCAACTTCTTCAAGGAGATGCGCGAGGCCCGCAGGCAGGGCCGCCCGATGATCTGACCGGTTCCGGACGGACCGTCCTCCGCGCACCCTGCGCACACAGCACGGCGGGGACGAGGCACAATCGCCTCGTCCCCGCCGTCGTGTCTGCCTCGGCGCCTCAGCGCCTCAACCGAGCAGGATCACATCCAGCCGGCGCGGCCCGTGCACGCCCTCCACACGCTCCAGCTCGATGTCACTGGTGGCGGAGGGACCGGAGATCATCGTGATCGGCGCGGTCGGCTCGAGCCGCTCCAACGCCTCCGGGATCAGCTCCACCACGGACTCCAGCGGCACCACGCAGATGTGGTGGTCCGGCACCAGGGAGATCGCCCGGCGGCCCTCGTCGGGTCGGCCGGAGAGGAAGATCGTGCCGGTCTCGGAGCAGGAGACGGTTGAGCTCGTCACCACGGCGGAGACCTCGTTGAGCTCCCGCGTGCTCAGCACGCGCCGCTCCTCACCGGCGTCTGCGGACCCGACCGCCGGCTCGGTGAGCCGGCGGGCCTCGGGTGCGCCGCCGTCGTCGGGAAGCCAGGAGGCCTCCAGCCCGGAGGGGACCACGTAGGAGGAGGCGTCGGTCAGCAGCTCGCTCACGCGGGTGGCGACGGTCTCGGCGGTCTCCCGGTAGACGTTGGCCCGGTAGTCCTCGAGGCGGTCCACGAGCTGCTCGACCACCTGCTCACGGCTCGCCTCGGAGACGCGGCGGTAGTCACGCTCCACCGTATCCGGCTGCGGCCGGTCCGCCAGTGCGGTGCGGATGCGGCCGAGGATCTCGTCCTTCGCGGTGCTCATGCCTGCTCCTCCTCGGAGGTCGTGGTCTGCTCGGCATCCTGCTGACCGCTCCCGCTACGGTTCCTCTTCCACCAGTGGCGGAAGGACTCCTGGGGCGGGGCGGGCACGTCGCGCTGGTCCGTCCAGCCGCCGGCAATGCCCGGCAGCCAGCCGAGCTTCGCGTCCTTGCCGGCGAGCAGGCGTCCCACCGGCAGGCCCCGCTCGGCCAGGCTCATCAGGGAGCCGGAGGACATGACCGTGGAGGCGCCCTTCATCATCAGATCCATCTGGGACGGCACCGGGACCTTCTTCTCCGCCTTCTTCCGGGCGTGGGTGGCCTGGACGTCCTGGTCGCGCAGGTGCACCAGGATAGACGGGATGTCGATGGCCACCGGGCAGACGTCGTAGCAGGCGCCGCAGAGGCTGGACGCGTAGGGCAGGGTGCCGTTGGCCCCGTCCTCCACGCCGGTGAGCTGCGGGGAGAGGATCGCGCCGATCGGGCCCGGATACACGGAGCCGTAGGCGTGGCCGCCGGTCTGCTCGTACACCGGGCACACGTTCATGCAGGCCGAGCAGCGGATGCAGTGCAGGGCCGAGCGGCCGGCCGGGTCGGAGAGCACCGCAGAACGGCCGTTGTCCAGCAGCACCAGGTGGAACTCCTGCGGGCCGTCGCCGGGCGTGACGCCCGTCCACATGGAGGTGTACGGGTTCATGCGCTCGCCCGTGGAGGAGCGCGGCAGCAGCTGCAGGAAGACCTCGAGGTCCTGGAAGGTCGGCACCAGCTTCTCGATGCCCATCACCGTGATCAGCGTCTCCGGCAGGGTCAGGCACATGCGGCCGTTGCCCTCGGACTCCACCACGGACAGCGTGCCGGTCTCGGCCACGCCGAAGTTCGCGCCGGAGATCGCCACGGATGAGCGCAGGAACCGCTCGCGCAGATGCCGCCGGGCGGCCTCGGCCAGATCCTTCGGCTCGGAGGTCAGGGACTCGTCCGTCTCCTCCATCTCCCGCACGAAGATGTCCCGGATCTCGTTCCTGTTCTTGTGGATGGCCGGGACGAGGATGTGCGAGGGCTTGTCATGCCCCAGCTGGACGATCAGCTCCGCGAGGTCCGTCTCGGTGGCGGCGATGCCCTCGGCGTTCAGCGCCTCCTCGAGCCCGATCTCCTGGGTGGCCATGGACTTGACCTTGATGACCTCGTCCACGCCCTTGGCCTTGACCAGCTCGGTGACGATCCGGTTGGCCTCCTCGGCGTCCCGGGCCCAGTGGACCACGCCGCCGCGGGCGGTGACATTGGCCTCCAGCTGCTCGAGCAGCGCGGGCAGGTCCGCCATCACCTGCTGCTTCAGCGCCGACCCGGCGGCACGCAGCCGCTGCCAGTCCGGCAGCTCGTCCACCACTCTGGCCCGCTTGGCACGGATGGAGTGGGTGGCGTGGCGGATGTTCTTGCGCATCTGGGCGTTGCCCAGCTGCGTGCGGGCCGAGTCCGGGAAGGGCTCGTCCAGGGTGATGTGGCCGTGGCCGTATGCGGGACGGACGGTCGGCATGCCCAGGTCGGTGCGGCTCATCGGGAGACCTCCTCGGTGGTCGGCTGGGAGGCGGGCTGAGTGGCGGAGGCCGGTGCCGTCGTCGCGGTGTCAGCGGATTCCCGACGACGGACGGTCGCCTTCCCGCCCGGAATGGACAGTTCCAGCGGGCCGGAGACGTCCAGGGGCTCCTCACGGGTGGAGGCGAGGATCTCGGCCAGGTGGACGGTGCGCAGCGGGGTGCCGTCCGCGCCGGTGGAGCCCCGGCGGGACATGGCCCCGCCCAGGTGCATGAGGCAGGAGGCGTCCCCGCCGGAGCAGAGCGAGGCCCCGGAGGCGGTGACGTTGGCGATCTTCGCCTCGGCCATGGCGCCGGAGACGTCCGCGTTCTTCAGGGCGAAGGTGCCGCCGAAGCCGCAGCACTCCTCCGCGTCCGGCAGCTCGTGGAAGTCGATGCCCCCGACGCTGCGCAGCAGGTCCTTCTGCCGGTCGCCGAGGCGCAGCAGGCGCATGCCGTGGCAGGAGGGGTGGTAGGTGACGGCGTGCGGGAACCAGGAGCCGAGCTGGGCGGCGGAGTCGGTCACGCCGAGCACGTCCGTGAGCAGCTGGGCGAGCTCGTAGGTGCGGGAGGCGACGGCCTCGGCGTCCTTGGCCAGGCCCTCGTCCCCGCCGCGGCGGGCGACCATCGGCTGCTGGTGGCCGAGCGAGGCGACGCAGGAGCCGGAGGGGGCCACGGCGAGGTCGTAGTCCGCCTCGGTGAAGGTCTTCACGTGGTTGCGGACCACCGGCAGGGCGTCGGCCATGTAGCCGGAGTTCACGTGCATCTGGGCGCAGCACCCCTGGCCTGCAGGGAAGACGACCTCGTGGCCGAGGCGCTCCAGGATCTGCACGGTGGCGTGCGCGACCCGCGGGTACATCGCATCCACGATGCACGTGGCGAACAGGGCGATCTTCATGACGCTCCTCCATGGAGGCTGATGTGCGGGTTCGGTTCTCACGCGGAGGCCGGGCACGGCGGCGTGGCCGTTCCCCGGACCGTCCGGGCGCCCGGGGCGGCCCGCGGGCCAGGGACCGACGACACCACCCCGATGTGGTCAGACCATAGCGCGCGGTGACACGGGGCACAACACCTGAGGGGCAGGGCGGCGGAATCCCCCGCCCGGGACGAAGTGACGTCCGGACGTATCGTCCCGTGTGACGTCCGGCCGGATCATCCCGCGCTTGCCAACTGTGACCCGGGCCATATACATTCTGCGGTCAGACCACAGTGGTCAGTCCACAGCTGTCCCGCCTGCCCGCACACCACCAGGAGTCACCGTGTCCACGTTCACCGCCACCACCGACGCCGTCGGCGGAAGCCTCGGGCTCTCGGCGCTGCTCGGCGCCGTCCCGCTGCTGACGTTCTTCCTGCTGCTGATCATCGTGAAGGCCAAGGCCTGGCAGGCCGGCATCGCCGCCCTCGTGGCCGCGCTCGCCGTCGCGATCCTCGGCTACGGCATGCCGGCGCCCCTGGCGCTGCTCTCCGCAAGCCAGGGCGCCGTGTTCGGCCTGTTCCCGATCGTCTGGATCGTGGTCATGGCGCTGTGGTTCTACCAGGTGACGGTGCTCTCCGGCCGCTTCGAGGACATGCGCGCGATCTTCGACTCGATCGGCGGCGGGGACATCCGCATCCAGGCCGTGCTGATCGCCTTCTGCTTCGGCGGCATGCTCGAGGCCCTCGCCGGCTTCGGCGCCCCCGTGGCCATCACCGCCACCATGATCCTGGCGCTCGGCCTGCCTCCGCTGAAGGCCGCCACCGTGGTGCTGATCGCCAACACCGCGCCCGTGGCTTTCGGCGCCGTCGGCACCCCCATCACCACCGCCGGCCAGCTCACCGGCATCGACGCCGCGCACATCGGCGCGATCGTCGGCCACCAGGCCCCGTTCGTGGCGATCTTCGTGCCCTTCCTGCTGGTCGCGCTGATCGACGGCCTGCGGGGCGTGAAGGACACCTGGCCCGCCCTGCTGGTGATCGGCGGCGTGTTCGCGGCGGGCATCTGGTGGTCCTCCGCGCACTTCTCCTACGAGCTCACCGACGTGGTCGCCTCCCTGGCCGCCATGGCCGCCGCCGTGGTGCTGCTCCGCTTCTGGCGTCCGAAGGGCGCGGCCGAGGCCTCCGCCCGCCTCGGCATCGAGCCGAGCAAGACCTCCGCCCAGGAGCTCACCGGCCGCCGCATCTGGATGGCCGTGTTCCCGTACCTCGCTGTGGTGACCGTGTTCGGCATCGCCAAGCTCTGGACGCTGGGCGTGGACGTCCCCGCGTTCCTCAAGTCCACCGACGCGACCATCCCGTGGCCCGGCCTGGACGGGCACCTGCTGGACGCGGCCGGCGAGCCGATCGGCGGCACCGTCTACTCCCTGCAGTGGCTGTCCTCCCCGGGCACCCTGCTGCTGATCACCGGGCTGATCGTGGCCGTGGTCTACACCGTGTGGAACGACGGCGGCTCCCGCCCCCTGTCCTTCGGCGACGCCCTCGCCGAGATCGGACGCTGCTTCTGGCGCATGCGCTTCTCCGCCCTGACGATCGTGCTCGTGCTGTCCCTGGCCTACGTCATGAACTTCTCCGGCCAGACCCTGGCCATGGGCACCGCGATCGCCGGCGTCGGCGCCGCCTTCGCCTTCCTCTCCCCCGTGCTCGGCTGGCTCGGCACGGCGGTCACCGGCTCGGACACCTCCGCGAACGCCCTGTTCGCCACCCTGCAGCAGACCGCCGCCCACAATGCCGGCCTGGACCCGGCACTCATGGTGGCCGCGAACACCTCCGGCGGCGTGGTCGGCAAGATGATCTCCCCGCAGTCCCTGGCGATCGCCGCCACCGCCGTGGGCATGGAGGGCCAGGAGTCCGCCGTGTTCCGCAAGGTGGTCGGCTGGTCGCTGCTGCTGCTGCTGGCCGTCTGCACCCTGGTGTTCCTGCAGTCGAACGTCCTGCACTGGCTGGTGCCGGCACCGTGACCGGCTCTCCCACGGGCCGCACCTCCGCCGTCGTCCTGGAGTGGCTCGAACAGGAGCTGCGCGCCGGCTCGATCAAGGTCGGGGACAAGCTCCCCGGCGAGCGCGTCCTGGCCGAGCAGTTCGGCATCTCACGGCCCTCCGTCCGCGAGGCCGTGCGCGTCCTGGACGCCATGGGCCTGGTCCGCACCGCCGCCGGGTCCGGGCCGAGATCCGGCGCGATCGTGATCTCCGAGCCGTCCGCCGCGCTGACGTGGGCGCTGCGCATGCACGTGGCCACCCAGGCGCTGCCCGTGGCGGACATCGTCTCCACCCGCCTGCTGCTGGAGACCGGCGCCGCCCGCCGCGCCCGCGGTCCGCACGGCAAGTCCGGCGAGGAGGCTCAACAGATCCTGCGCCGGGCCTGCGAACTGCTGGACCGCATGGACTCCCCGGACCTGCCGGCCGAGGAGTTCCACCATCTCGACGCCGAGTTCCACGTGCTGCTGTCCACACTCGGCGGCAACGTGGTGGTGGAGACGATGATGAAGTCCCTGCGCGAGGCCACGGTCGGCTACGTGCAGGAGACCGTGGCCGGCCGCCGGGACTGGGACGACGTCCGGGCCCGCCTGCAGCAGCAGCACCGGCAGATCCTGGCCGCCTACACCGCCGCGGACACCGAGACGACCGTGGCCGCCCTGCGTGAGCACATCCTGTGGTTCTCCTCCCTGGCGCTGGACGAGCAGGAGCAGGACGCGATCGTGGAATGACCCCCGGCACGGCCCCTCGGACCTGCGGCCCCTCCGCTCCTGCGAAGCCCTGAGGCGAGGGCGCACGGCTGAGGCGAGCGGCCGTCGTCGGGAAACGGGCGCGGAGGCGGCCAGCCGTCAGAGCGCACGTTCACAGCGAACGGAGCCTGTCCTCTCGTGTCCCCGGCTCAGCACCGGCCATGCCCGTCCAGTCGACCGTGTATCCGAGGGCACGGAGGGACCGTACTGCGGTCTGCGGGTCGTCCCGGACCGCACTGCCGAGTTGCCGTTTCCTCCATCGTGCCCGTCCCTCATCCCAGCGGGCGAAGGCGTCCGGGTGACGGTCCAATCCGAACTCGTCGGCCAGCATCGTCAGCACGTCCTCCAGGCACGGCCTGAACCGGTGTCCACCAAGGGGGAAGTGGAGGTCCTGGATCGTGGGCAGGTATCCCGGCTCTGTACGCTTTCGTCCGGTCCTCGACGCACTGCCCGACTTCACCATGAGGTAGGTCATCGAATCGCGATGGGCATGGATGTGGAAGTGCGCAGACGGTGTCCGATTCGCCGACCTCTCATACTCGAACCGGAACAGCGGGTGCTTTTTCGACACTGCTGCCGAGACGTGGAAGTGTGAGCGCTCCACAGCCAGGAACCGCCCCTCGTGGTCGAACGCGCAGTCGAAGCGCACCTTCAGGAGGATCAACTTCTCGCCGCCGACGAGAAGGTCGATCCCAGTGTCCGGGGACTGCGCGACAACGACCCTGTCACGTCCTTCCACGCCCATGGCACGAAAGGGGACGCACTCGGGGTTCGCCCATTGCACGGTCCGTGTGAGCTCGTCCGCGAAGTCCGCTGCCGCCTGCTGAAGATCGTCGGTTCCCGGGTCAGGCGCCAAGGAGGTACTCCAGCGTCGAGAGGCGGTCGAAGAGAGCCTGCTCGTTCTCATCGAGCCGGTAGGCCTCCGCCTCACGGCGAAAGGCCTCGACACTGCCGTAGCGGCGTTCAAGCCTTGCCTTCAGTGTGGCCAACTGCTGGGTTGCCTCCTCGACAGAGAGCATTTCCGGCATGACTGCACCCATCGTGCTGTTCACCTCCTGTGCGGACCTCGGATCGGATCCGACTCCACACCCACTCGACATGCTGGGCGTCAGGCTACGGACTGGTTCGGACAGGATAAGGCGCCTCATACGTCCGAGGCGAGCGGCCGTCGTCGGGAAACGGACGCGGAGGCGGCCGCTCAGGCGAAGAAGTGCACGAGCGCGCCGAGGGTGACCATGGACGCGGCCAGGCAGGCGCAGGCGAACTCGATGAGCATGCCCAGGCCCATCGCCTTCAACGCCCCCACGGAAGAGGACAGCGCGGCACGGACGTCCCTGCGGCGGGCCCACTCAGCGCCGAACAGGCCCGCGGCGAAGCCGACGAACAGGCCGACCACCGGGATCACGACCATGCCGATGACGCCGGCGACGATGCCGACGAGGATCGGGCCGCGCGGCACCCGCTCGCGGTACAGACGGCGCCCGGTGAGGACCGCCGAGGCGGAGGCCCCGGCGATCGCGAAGCCTGCGGCGATCAGGCCGAACGTCCACGAGGCGGTCGAACCGAGGACCCACGCCCAGGCCACCGCAGTGACCGCGGTCAGCACCGAGCCGGGCAGGATCGGGTAGACGGTGCCGAACGCCCCCACGGCGAGCAGCACGAGGGCGACGACGGTGGCGACGACGGCGAGCTCCATGGGGATCAGTATGCGCCAGCCACGGCGGATCCGGTGACCGGGGCGGCAGGGGCCTGCTGCGCCGACGGCTGCGCCGGAAGGGGCCTGCTGCCCGGCTGCGCGTTACTCCGGCGGCCAGCGCCCCTCCTGGGTCTGCAGGAACTCGAACACCTGGACCTCCTCCACCCCCGGGAACGCGCCGCTGGGCATCGCCGCGAGCAGGTGCGCGTTGGCCCGGGCGGCCGGCCAGGCCTGTCCTCCCCACGCCGCCTCCAGCTCCGGCGAGGGCATCCGGCAGCATTCGGGGTCCGGGCACCGGCTCGTGGTGCGCGCGGAGGTGTCGTGTCCGCGCATCCACTTGGCCCCGTCGAACGGGACGCCGACGGACAACGAGTAGAAGCCCGTGGACGTCGGCTCCACCACGGCAGCGCTCCAGAACGTGCCGGCCGGGGTGTCCATGTACTGCGGAAACGCGCCGATGTGGTCGGCCACGTCGAAGACCTTCCGGCTCACCCAATGACGGCACGCCGTCTGCCCCTCGATCGCCCCAATGTGGTCCGTGGGAAACGGGATGCCGTCGTTCTCATAGGCCTTGTGGAACACCCCTGACTCGTGGACCTTCGCAAAGTGGCAGGTCAGCCCCAGATGCTCGGTGGCGAGGTTCGTGAAGCGGTGGGCCGCGGACTCCCATGAGACGCCGAAGCGGTCCCGGAGGTCGTCCACGGACATGTCCCGGCGCTCCTTCGCCTCCAGCAGCAGGCGCACCGCGGCGCGCTCCGGCATCATCATCGCCGCGGCCAGGTAGTTCGTGTAGACGCGCTGCCGCAGGAAGTCCGCATAGTCCTCCGGCTCCCCCAGGCCGAGCACGGAGGAGCACACGGCCTGCAGCAGGACGGCGCGGGGATCGTGATCAGGGCGCCGAGACCGGGCCAGGTAGATCCTGTGGTTCTTCAGGTCCGTGACCGATCGCGTGGAGTGCGGCAGGTCCGGCACGAAGCGCACGGCGAAGCCCAGGTGCGCGGCCAGGGCGGAGACCTGGTGGTGGGTCAGCGGACCGTCCGCCGCGTCCACCACCTCACGCAGCTGCTGAGCTGTGCGCTCCAGGTCCGGGTAGTGGTTCCCGCACGCACGCATCTCCTCCCGGAGCGCGCTGTTCGCCCGGCGCGCCTCCTCCGGTGTGGAGACCCGCTCTGCCATCTGCCGGTCGAGTTCCGCCTGGAGTCCGGCGATCACCTCGAGGACCTCGTCCGGCGTGCGCGGGCCGATCTTCAGGGCCGGCAGGCCCAGCCGCTGGAACAGCGGGCCGCGCTGGGCCCGCTCCACGGCCACCTCCAGGGCTGCACGCCGGCTCGGAGCCTCCGGGCGCAGCAGATCCTCCACGGCCACGCCGTACACCTCGGCGAGCTCGGACAGCAGGCTCAGCCGCGGCTCACGATGCCCGTTCTCGACGAGCGAGAGGTGAGAGGCGGTCACCCCCACCCGGTCCGCGACGTCCGAGAGCGTCCTGCCCGCGCCGCGGCGCAGATGGCGCAGGCGGCGCCCCAGCACGAGCGAGTCGGCACGCGGGGCGGTGTCCGTGGGTTCCGGGGCGGAAGTCATGGCGACGAGAGTAACCGCGGTCACACGCCGACGCGAGGGCAATCTGTCACATTTCACGGTGCTTTCTCCGATGGGGAGTCGGATGCCTGCAGTTCTCGCGTTCGTGCGTGAACTCCGGCATTTCTTGACAGACCGGGAATCGGGGCGGAAATTTCCTGCGCCGATCGCCGCCAGGCGCCTCCGCCCGGGTCCAGGGTGGTGTCCACACCCCGGGAGGCGACGCCGCAGACCGCAGCCGAGCAGCCCGCCCTTGACCCAGAAAGGACCAGGACGATGACCGACCTGAACACCACCGCCCCCACCGCCGAGCAGCTGCAGCAGAGCTGGGACACCGACTCCCGCTGGGCCACCGTCGAGCGCACCTACACCGCCGAGGACGTGGTCCGCCTCCGGGGCCGCGTCCAGGAGGAGCACACCCTCGCCCGCCGCGGCTCCGAGAAGCTCTGGGAGCAGCTCACCGCCGAGCACGCCGAGGGCAGGTTCACCAACGCCCTCGGCGCCCTCACCGGCAACCAGGCCGTCCAGCAGGTCAAGGCCGGCCTGCGCGCCGTCTACCTCTCCGGCTGGCAGGTGGCGGCCGACGCCAACCTCTCCGGCCACACCTACCCGGACCAGTCCCTGTACCCGGCCAACTCCGTGCCGCAGGTGGTGCGCCGCATCAACAACGCCCTGCTGCGGGCGGACCAGATCGAGCACTCCGAGGGCATCCAGTCCGTCGAGGACTGGCTCGTGCCGATCGTCGCCGACGCCGAGGCCGGCTTCGGCGGCCCGCTCAACGCCTACGAGCTCATGAAGTCCATGATCACCGCCGGCGCCTCCGGCGTGCACTGGGAGGACCAGCTGGCCTCGGAGAAGAAGTGCGGCCACCTCGGCGGCAAGGTGCTCATCCCCACCGGCCAGCACATCCGCACGCTCAACGCCGCCCGCCTGGCCGCGGACGTCGCCGGCGTCCCCTCGGTGATCGTGGCCCGCACGGACGCCGAGGCCGCCACCCTGATCACCTCGGACGTGGACGAGCGCGATGCCGAGTTCATCACCGGCGAGCGCACCGCCGAGGGCTTCTACAAGGTGCGCAACGGGATCGAGCCCTGCATCGCCCGCGCCAAGGCCTACGCCCCCTACTCCGACCTGATCTGGATGGAGACCGGCACCCCGGACCTCGAGCTGGCGAAGTCCTTCGCCGAGGCCGTCAAGGCCGAGTTCCCGGACCAGATGCTGGCCTACAACTGCTCGCCCTCGTTCAACTGGAAGAAGAACCTGGACGACGACACCATCGCGAAGTTCCAGCGCGAGCTCGGGGCCATGGGCTTCACCTTCCAGTTCATCACCCTGGCCGGCTTCCATGCCCTGAACCACTCCATGTTCGACCTGGCCAAGGGCTACAACGAGCGCCAGATGTCCGCCTACGTGGAGCTGCAGGAGCGCGAGTTCGCCGACGAGGCCCGCGGCTACACCGCCACCAAGCACCAGCGCGAGGTTGGCACCGGCTACTTCGACGCCATCTCCACCGCCATCAACCCCGAGTCCTCCACCGTGGCCCTGAAGGAGTCCACCGAGGCCGGTCAGTTCCACTGAGCCGCAGGCCCACCGGCTGAGCCGCAGGCCCAGCCGGACCTGCAGAGATCGAAAGGGATCCCCTCATGATGACCTTGCAGACCACCCACTCCGACACCACCGTCAACGGCGTGCGCGTGCTCGGCGCCCCCGTGCCCGGCCAGGACCGCGTCCTGACCCGTGACGCGCTGGAGTTCCTCGCCACCCTCCACCGCGCCATGGAGCCGCGGCGCCAGGAGCTCATGGAGCTGCGCACGGAGCGCCGGCGCGCCATCGCCGAGGGCGAGCCCCTCGACTTCCGTCCCGCCACCCGGACTGTGCGTGAGGACGCCTCCTGGAGAGTCGCACCCCTGGCACCCGGCCTGCGCGACCGCCGGGTGGAGATCACCGGTCCGGTGGACCGCAAGATGACCATCAACGCGATGAACTCCGGGGCGAAGTGCTGGCTCGCCGACTTCGAGGACTCCTCCACCCCCTCCTGGGAGAACGTGATCGCCGGACAGGTCAACCTGCACGACGCCATCCGCCGGACCATCTCCCTGACCACGGCCGAGGGCAAGGAGTACAAGCTGGGCGGCGTCCAGCTCGTGGACCGCCCCACCATCATCGTCCGGCCCCGCGGCCTGCACCTGATGGAGGACCGCATCCTGGTGGACGGCGCCCCCGTCTCCGGAGCCCTGGCGGACTTCGCGCTGTACTTCTTCCACAATGCGCGGGAGCTGCTGCGCCGCGGCCGCGGCCCCTACTTCTACCTGCCGAAGACGGAGTCGCACCTGGAGGCGCGGTGGTGGAACTGCGTGTTCGTCCGGGCCCAGGACCTCCTGGAGATCCCGCAGGGCACCATCCGCGCGACGGTGCTGATCGAGACGATCACCGCGGCGTTCGAGATGGACGAGATCCTCTACCAGCTGCGCAACCACGCCGCCGGGCTCAACGCCGGCCGCTGGGACTACATCTTCAGCATCATCAAGACCTTCCGCGAGCGGGGCGAGGACTTCGTCCTCCCGGACCGGTCCGAGGTCACCATGACCCAGCCGATGATGCGCGCCTACACCGAGCTGCTGGTGCACACCTGCCACCGGCGCGGCGCTTCCGCCATCGGCGGCATGGCCGCCCAGATCCCCAACCGCAGGGACCCGGAGGCCAACGCCGCCGCGCTGGACAAGGTGCGCGCGGACAAGACCCGGGAGGCCGAAGACGGCTTCGACGGCTCGTGGGTGGCCCACCCGGACCTGGTGCCCGTGGCCATGGAGGTGTTCGACGACGTCCTGAAGGACGCCCAGAACCAGATCCGTTCCCGCAAGCGGGACGACGTGGTGCCGGACGCCGCCGCGCTGGTGGACGTCAAGGCCACCACCGGGTCCATCACGGAGCAGGGGCTGCGCATGAACATCGAGGTCGGCATCCGCTACGTGGAGTCCTGGCTGCGGGGCAACGGCGCCGCCGCCATCCACAACCTGATGGAGGACGCGGCCACCGCCGAGATCTCCCGCTCCCAGATCTGGCAGTGGATCCATGCCGGGTCCTCCGCGCGGCTGGCCGACGGCGGCGAACGCACGGTGACCCGGGAGTGGGTGGAGCAGCTCACCGAGGAGGAGTTCGGCCGGATCGAGCGCTCTGAGGGCGATCGGTTCGACGACGCCCGGGAGATCTTCACCGAGGTCGCGCTGGCCGAGGAGTTCCCGGACTTCCTCACCCTCCCGGCCTACGAGCGGTTCCTGTCCGCCGCCGCACGCCGGCGCGCAGGGTCCTTCGCCGACGCCGCCTGACCCGGCGTTCCGGCCTCACGCGGGGGTCGGTGTTCCTCAGCTGCGGAACACCGGCCCCCGCGCCGCGCGAACGCACGCGAAGGCAGCGCGCGAACGCACGCGCAGGCCTCGGCTCACCAGCCCCGCTCGGCCAGGCGGTGCGGGGCGGGCAGGTCCGCCACGTTGATGCCCACCATGGCCTCGCCCAGGCCTCGGGAGACCTCGGCGATGGCGTGCGGGTCGTCGAACTGGGCGGTGGCCTTCACGATCGCCGCGGCACGCTCGGCCGGGTTGCCGGACTTGAAGATGCCGGAGCCCACGAACACGCCGTCCGCGCCCATCTGCATCATCAGGGCGGCGTCCGCCGGGGTGGCCACGCCGCCGGCGGTGAACAAGACCACCGGCAGGGTGCCGGTCTCGGCCACCTCGCGCACCAGCTCATAGGGGGCCTGCAGCTCTTTCGCCGCCACGTACAGCTCGTCCTCCGCCAGCCCCTTCAGCTGGGCGATCTCCTTGCGGATGGTGCGGATGTGCTTGACGGCCTCGGAGACGTCGCCGGTGCCCGCCTCGCCCTTGGAGCGGATCATGGCCGCGCCCTCGGTGATCCGGCGCAGCGCCTCGCCCAGGTTGGTGGCGCCGCAGACGAACGGGACGTCGAAGTCCCACTTGTCGATGTGGTTCACGTAGTCCGCCGGGGAGAGCACCTCGGACTCGTCGATGAAGTCCACCTTGAGGGCCTGCAGCACCTGTGCCTCCACGAAGTGGCCGATCCGCGCCTTCGCCATCACGGGGATGGACACGGCGTCCACGATCCCGTCGATGAGGTCCGGATCGGACATGCGAGCCACCCCGCCCTGCGCGCGGATGTCCGCCGGGACGCGCTCGAGCGCCATGACGGCCACGGCGCCGGCGTCCTCGGCGATCCGCGCCTGCTCCGGGGTGACCACGTCCATGATCACGCCGCCCTTGAGCGTGTCCGCCAGACCGCGCTTGACCCGGGTGGTGCCGGTGCCGCGGGCGCCGTCGTCGGCAGAGCCGGCGGTGGAGGGCGAGAAGGAGGTGGTGTTCTGGCTCATGCGGATGCTTCTCCGATCTGCTCGGGCGGGAGGGCGTCTTCGCCCTGCTGCCGCCGATGTCTCACGGGCCTCGCGTCGGGCCCGCGCCAAGAGACCATCGTGCCACCGCGTGACGGCGCGCGCCGCCACCGCCGGGCGGGCTCCGGCCGGCGGGCACGTCCGCGCGTCATACAGGACCGTCCGACCGTCCCCGCGCACACGGCGCGCCGATCCGTGGATGCTGTCCTTTCCGGCCCGCTCCGCCCTACTCTGTCCGCATGCTGATCGGAGTGCCTGCAGAGATCAAGGACAACGAGCGCCGCGTTGCGCTCACCGCCGCCGGAGTGACCGAGCTGGTCCGGGACGGCCACACGGTGGTCGTGGAGGCCGGGGCCGGCGTCGGCTCATCCGTCACGGACGACGCCTATGCGGACGCCGGCGCGGAGCTCGTGGAGACCGCGGACGAGGTGTGGGAGCGCGCGGACCTGGTGCTGAAGGTGAAGGAGCCGGTGGGCCCGGAGCTGAAGCGCATGCGCCGGGAGCAGGTGGTGTTCACCTACCTCCACCTGGCCGCCTGCCCGGACACCGCCAAGGCCCTGCTGGAGGCGGGCACCACGTCCATCGCCTATGAGATGGTCACCCGCCGCGGTGCCGCCGGCACCACCCTGCCCCTGCTGGCCCCGATGTCCCAGGTCGCCGGCCGTCTGGCGCCCATCGAGGGCGCCCACCACCTGCTGCAGGCCCAGGGCGGCTCCGGCGTGCTCCTGCCCGGCGTCCCCGGCACCCGCCGTGCGAAGGTCGTGGTGGTCGGCGGCGGCGTGGCCGGCGAGAACGCGGCCATGGTGGCCGCCGGCATGGGCGCGGACGTCACCGTGCTGGACGTGAACCTCGAGCGCCTCGCCCAGCTGGAGCTGGTGCACCAGGGCCGCTTCCGCACCCTCGCCTCGAACCACCACACCCTCGCCGAGCAGATCACCGATGCAGACCTGGTGGTGGGCTCCGTGCTCATCCCGGGCGCCGCCGCCCCGAAGCTGGTCACCGAGCAGATGATCGAGTCCATGCGCCCCGGCTCGGTGCTCGTGGACATCGCGATCGACCAGGGCGGCTGCTTCGCCGGCTCAAGGCCCACCACCCACACCGACCCGACGTTCCTCCAGGGGGACAAGGTCATGTACTGCGTGGCCAACATGCCCGGCGCGGTGCCGCAGACCTCCACCGCGGCCCTGACCAATGCCACGCTCCCCTACGTGAAGAAGCTCGCCGCGAAGGGCTGGCAGGCAGCACTCGCCTCGGACCCGGGCTTCGCCGCGGGCCTGTCCACCGTCGACGGCACCCTGCAGCACCAGTCCGTGTTCGATGCCCTCGCCGAGCCCCTCGGCCTGTCCCAGGACACGCTCCGCCCGGTCCACGACGTCTTGCGCGTCACCGACTGAGCAGAGGCCGGCCCACGACGGCGGCCGCCCACCTCGCGGAGGTGGGCGGCCGCCGTCGTGGGTGAAAGGGGTGCGGGCGCCGAAACTCGACGGTCTCCCGAACGAAAACGCCCGGGAACTCGACGGTCTCCCGAACGAAAGCGTCCGGGGACTCGACCGTTTCCCGAACGAAAGCGCCTGGGGTCAGGCGTTCCAGAGGCCGTAGGAGTCGGCCAGGTCGGCGATCTTCCGGGCGCGCAGCAGGCGCGGCAGGTAGGAGCCGTCGCCCACGGCCGCGCCGGCGGCGTGCTGGTCCAGCAGGTCGTGGGCCCACTTGACCTCGTCCTCGGACGGGGAGAGCGCCTTGTTGACCCAGTCCACCTGGTCGCGGGAGAGCACCAGGCGGCCGGTCATGCCCATCGTGTTGGTCAGGCCTGAGGTCTCGGCCACGGCGTCCTCGCCGTCGGTGTTGCCGGGCGGCCCGTCGATCGCGCCGGGCAGGCCGCCCACGCGCGAGGCGATGACCAGGCGGGAGCGGGCGTAGGCCATGGCGATCGGGTCGTCGCCGACGCCCACGTCCTTGCGGAAGTCGTTGGTGCCGAAGGCCAGGCGGAAGGTGCCCGGCGCCCTCGCCACGGCCGTGGCGTTCTCCACGCCGAGGGCGGACTCGAGCAGGGCGATCACCGGGGTGCCCGCGCGCAGGCGCATGGCGGTGAAGGTGACCTGCTCCGGCTCCTCCGTCTCGGCCAGGATCACCCCGCGCACACCTTCCAGGTCCTTGAGGGCCTCGAGGTCCTCCGCCCAGTGGTCCGTGGTCGTCGCGGAGATGCGCACCCACGCGGTCATGCCGCTGGAGAGGGCGTCCACCACGTTCGCGCGGGCCTGCTCCTTGTGCTCCTCCGGCACGGCGGCCTCGAGGTCGAAGATCACGGAGTCGGCCTCGGAGGCCAGTCCCGGAGCGAAGTCCTCCGGTTTGGCGGCGTTGACCAGCAGCCAGGAGCGGCTGAGCTTGGCGGGCAAGGCGGCGGCACGTCGATTGCGCAGAGGCATGCCCGTCAGCCTACTGGCTCGGGCCCGCGCCGGACACGGCCCCGAGGTCCGTGCTCGCCTGCCGGACGGCGGTGGCGGCGGTAGCATGGGCCCACGACGACGGCCCCGCACCTCCGCCACGCACGCGCCCGCCTTCGTCCCCCTTCCGTCCCGCACGTCCGCCGTCACATCCCGCCAGGAGTAAGCGCCCATGCACCGCACCGGCCGCCGCCCCGCCGCCCGCGCGCTCGCTTGGGCCGGCTCCCTGGCCCTCGGCACGGCGGCCCTGGCCGGATGCACCCCCGCGGACGAGGAACCGACCGGAGATGGCAGCGGCTCTCCGAGCGCCGGAGAGCAGACCGGCATCCCCCAGGTGGACCGGGACGGCTACCAGCCGCTGACCGTCCATCTCGTGGCGCCCGTGTGGTCCGCCCCGCCGGGCACCTCCGGTGTGCGCGTCGGCTGCCAGGACCAAGACCTGCTGGTGGCCGTGCAGACCGCGCCGACCAAGGCCGAGGACCCTGCGGACATGGCCATGGACTTCCTGCTGCAGGACACCACCGGCACCCACGGGGACCCGGCGCTGACCAACGCCGTGGCCGCCTCCGCGAAGACCCTCACCTACACCGGCCACCACCGCGACGGCGACACCGAGGTGTTCGAGTTCGCCGGCACCGTGACCGTGGAGGACGCCTGCGACGCCGAGCGCGTCCGCGCCCAGCTGGAGGCCACCGCCGCCGCGAACACGGACGCGGGCGAGGTCCGCGTGACCGTGGACGGCGAGGACATCGCCGACGTGCTCGGCCTGCTCCCCTACGAGCCGGGCGACGAGTACACCGCTCCCCCGGAACCGGAGGAGCCGTCCGAGACGCCCGCCCCCGGCGAGGGTGCTTCCAGCGAGAGTGCCCCCGGCGGGGGTGCTCCCGGCGGGGGTGCCCCCAGCGAGAGCGCCCCCGGGTGGACGGCCCCCAGCGAGGGGACGCCCAGCGAGAGTGCCCCCGGCGAGGGCCAGCCGAGCCTGCCGGGAGCCTCCCCCTCGTACGGTGTTCAGACCCATCCGGTCGTCCCGCCCAACGGCCCCTGAGCATCGCGCGCGCATACGCCGGCTGTCACAGCGGAAAGGGAACAGGGGCATCGCGCGCGCATGCGTCGGCTGTTAGCCTTCTGTGCCGTGTCCCAGAGTCGTGACTTCCTCTCCCAGCGCGCCCTCGGCGTGAAGCAGTCCGCGGTCCGTGATGTCTTCGACATCGCCATGGACCCCAATCTCGTCTCCCTCGCCGGCGGCAACCCGTGGCTTTCGGGCCTGCCCCTGGACGAGCTCGGCAAGACGGCCGGCGAGCTCGTCTCGCGGCACGGGACCGAGTCGCTCCAGTACGGTCCCGGCCAGGGCCTGGAGCCGATGCGCCAGGCGGCGTGCACCGTGATGGCCGGCGACGGCATCCCGGACGCCGATCCCGAGCTCGTCGTCATCACCCCCGGCTCCCAGGCCGCCATCGACACCGCCTGCCGCGCCTTCGCCAACCCGGGCGACGTCGTCGTGGTGGAGGACCCCACCTTCGTGGGCGCCCTGACCAGCTTCAACACGTGGGAGCTGGACGCCGTGGCCGCCGGCACGGACGAACACGGCCTCATCCCGGCCGAGCTCGACGCCACCCTCGAGCTGATGGAGGCCGAGGGCCGCCGCGTGGCCTTCCTCTACACCATCCCGTCCTTCGCCAACCCGTCCGGCGCCCTGCTGCCGGAGGACCGCCGCGACGAGATCGCCCGGATCTGCGCCAAGCACGGGGTGCTCATCGTGGAGGACAACCCGTACGGCCAGATCGCCTTCGACGGCCGGCCACTGGCCCCGATCGCCGCGAAGCACCGCGACCAGGTGGTCTACCTGGGCACCATGTCCAAGATCTTCTCCCCCGGTGTGCGCATCGGCTGGGCCCTCGTTCCCGCCGCCCTGAAGCGCGAGTTCTACCTGTCCGCGGAGTCCGCGTTCATCCACGCCTCCACCCACGGCCAGATGCTGTCCACCGCGTTCGTGGACCACTTCGACTGGCAGGGCCACGTCCGCGAGGTCTCCGGCCTCTACAAGGAGCGCGCCGAGGCGCTGTGGGACGCGGTGAAGGAGCACTGGGACCCCGCAGTGGAGTTCATCCGTCCGCAGGGCGGCTTCTTCCTCTGGGGCTCGCTGCCGGAGGGCGCGGACACCCTCGAGCTGATGACCGAGGGCATCAAGGCCGGCGCCGTCTTCGTGCCGGGTGCCGCGTTCACCCCGGTCGAGGGCACCCACTCCACCCTGCGCCTGGCGTTCTCCTTCGTGGAGGCCGAGAAGCTGGTGGAGGGCGTGAAGCGCCTGGCGCCCGTGGTCAACGAGGCGGTCGCGCGCACCCGCTGACCCCTTCGGCAGGCCCCTTCGGGCGGCCACCGGCCGACGGCCGCCTCCCTGCGTGGGGAGGCGGCCGTCGTCGTTATGCTGATGCCCGACGACGGCCCTCGCCTCCGGTGCCCGACCGCCCCTGCCGTGCCCCGCCGGCCGACCCCCTTCCGGCGACGGCGAACACCCCTTCCCCGGTACGGGCGGATCGTATATGATCCGAGCCATGACGCAGAGCACAGGCCAGAACACCGCCACGCCGACTGTCACGGAGCACGACTTCACCCGCCGCGAGAACCGCCCGGGCAAGGTCCTCGCGCTGCACCTGAACTATCCCTCGCGCATCGCCCAGCGCGGCCGCTCCCCCCAGTTCCCCGGCTACTTCATCAAGGCCGGCACCTCGATCGCCCGCTCGGGCGACACCATCGAGCGCCCCGCTGACACCGAGCTGCTCGCCTACGAGGGCGAGATCGCGCTGATCATCGGCACCCCGGCCCGCCGCGTCTCACCGGAGGACGGCTGGAGCCACGTCGCCGGCATCACCGCCGCCAACGACTGGGGCCTGTACGACCTGCGCCACGCGGACAAGGGCTCCAACGTGAAGAACAAGTCCGGCGACGGCTACACGCCGCTCGGCCCGGCCGTGATCTCCGCCGAGGGCCTGGACCCGAAGGCGCTGCGCGTGCGCACCTGGGTCAACGGCGAGATCGTCCAGGACGACACCACCGAGGACCTCGTCTTCCCGTTCGGCCAGCTCGTGGCCGACCTGTCCCAGCTGATGACCCTCGAGGAGGGCGACGTCATCCTCACCGGCACCCCGGCCGGCTCGTCCGTGGCCCAGCCGGGCGACGTCGTCGAGGTCGAGGTGGACGCTCCCACCGCCCCGGACGCCCCGACCACCGGCCGCCTGGTGACCGAGGTCGTGGCCTCCGACCGCCCGATGGCACCCTTCGGCCACGGCCCGAAGGTGGACGACACCCAGCGCGAGGAGGCCTGGGGGTCCCGCCAGGCCGCAGGGCTGCCGCCGGTGGACACGGAGGCCGCCGGCCCCGTGCCGTCCAGCACTGAGGACGCCGGCCCGGCAGCGCAGGCCGCGGCGCCGTCGTCGTCCGCGGTGGACGAGAACGGCCACTGGGTGCCGAACGCCCCGCAGCCGGACCGCTCCCTGCTGACCCCTCAGCTGCGCGCCACGATCAACGCCACCGCGGTCGCCACCATCACGGCCCAGCTGCAGAAGCGCGGCATCCAGAACGCGACCATCGACGGCCCGCGCCCGGTCCACCGAGGCCGGCGCGTCCTCGGCTACGCGAAGACCCTGCGCTACGTCCCCAAGCGCGAGGACCTGGCCAAGGAGTTCGGCGGCGGCTTCAACGCACAGAAGCGGGCCATCGACTCGGTGCAGCCGGACGACGTGGTGGTCATGGAGGCCCGCGGCGAGCACGGCACCGGCACCCTCGGGGACGTCCTGGCCCTTCGCGCCCAGGTCAACGGCGCCAACGCGGTGATCACCGACGGCGGCGTGCGCGACTCCGCCGCCGTGGCCGAGGTCGGCATCCAGGTGTACGCCGGCGCGACGCACCCGGCCGTGCTGGGCCGTCGCCACATCCCGTGGGAGGTCGGCGGCACCATCGCCTGCGGCGGCACCACCGTGCAGCCCGGCGACATCATCATCGGAGACGACGACGGTGTGGTGGTCGTCCCGCCGGCGCTGCTCGAGGAGGTCGTCCACGACGCCTACGAGCAGGAGCTGCAGGACGCCTGGGTCTTCGAGCAGGTCAAGGACGGCCACCCGGTGGACGGCCTGTTCCCGCCGAACGCCCAGTGGAAGGCCGCGTTCGCCGAGTACCGCAAGACCCTGCCGGACGCCCCGGTTCCGGAGGGCGACGCCTGAGCATGGGCGGCACGGACATGCCCCGCGGCGAGGCCGCGCCGAGGCGAGGGTCGGACGGGACGGGACAGGCCGCCGTCGGGACCGGCGCCTCGAAGGCGGACCGCGCCTACCAGGCGATCCTCGAGGGGATCCGGGACCAGCGCCACGAGCCGGGCGACCGGCTGGTGCTGTCCCAGATCGCCGCGGAGCTTCAGATGTCCGTGGTGCCCGTGCGGGAGGCGATCCGCCGCCTGCAGTCCGAGAACCTGGTGGCCTACGAGCGGAACGTGGGCGCCACCGTGGTGGGCATCGACCCGGTGGAGTACCGCCACACCATGGAGACGCTGGCGCTGGTGGAGGGCTTCTCCACCGCCCAGTGCGCCCCGCACGTGACCGCCGAGGACATCGCGTCGGCCCGTGAGGTGAACGCGGCCATGCGCGCGATGACCGCCTCGGAGCAGGCGTGGGACCCGGTGGCGTTCACCGAGCTCAACCGCCGTTTCCACTCGATCCTGTTCGAGCACCGCCAGAACGAGCACGTGCACGACCTGGTGCACCGCGGCTGGAACCGCCTGGCCGCGCTGCGCTCCTCCACGTTCGCGTACGTCCCCGGCCGGGCGGACGCCTCCGTGGACGAGCACGAGCAGCTGCTGCGCCTGATCGAGGACGGGGCGCCCTTCGAGCGGATCGAGGCCGCGGCCCGCGCCCACCGTCTGAACACCCTGCACGCCTACCTGGAGCACAGCGCCGCGCAGTCCACGTGACCGCCCGGCGGCAGACGGCGCCGAGGCCGGCTCCAGGAGCCGAGAAGAGCATCCGCCCCTTCCGACCCATCCGACCCATCCGACCCTTCCGACCCACCCGAAGCACCCGAAGCACCGAAGCGAAGGAGACACCATGACCGAGAAGACCAGCATCGAGGCCCGCAAGCCCGAGGGCCTGCCGGACGTCCTGCGCCACTACATCGACGGCGAGTTCGTGGACTCGCTCGACGGCGACACCTTCGACGTGCTCGACCCGGTGACCAACGAGCCGTACCTGAAGGCCGCCTCCGGCAAGGCCGCGGACATCGACCGCGCCGTGGCCGCCGCGAAGAAGGCCTTCGAGTCCGGCGAGTGGTCCCAGGCCCTGCCGCGCCAGCGCTCGCGCGTGCTGCACCGGATCGCGGACATCATGGAGACCCGTGGCGAGCAGCTGGCCGCCATGGAGTGCTTCGACACCGGCCTGCCGATCAAGCAGGCGAAGGGCCAGGCCGCCCGCGCCGCCGAGAACTTCCGCTTCTTCGCGGACCTGATCGTGGCCCAGCACGACGACGCCTTCAAGGTGCCCGGCCGCCAGGCGAACTACGTCAACCGCAAGCCGATCGGCGTGGCCGGCCTGATCACCCCGTGGAACACCCCGTTCATGCTGGAGTCCTGGAAGCTGGCCCCGGCCATCGCCACCGGCAACTCCGTGGTGCTCAAGCCGGCCGAGTTCACCCCGCTCTCGGCCTCCCTGTGGGCGGGCATCTTCGAGGAGGCGGGCCTGCCGAAGGGCGTGTTCAACATGGTGAACGGCTTCGGCGAGGAGGGCTACGCCGGCGACCCGCTGGTCAAGCACCCGGACGTGCCGCTGATCTCCTTCACCGGCGAGTCCCGCACCGGCCAGATCATCTTCGCCAACGCCGCCCCGCACCTGAAGGGCCTGTCCATGGAGCTCGGCGGCAAGTCCCCGGCCGTGGTCTTCGAGGACGCGGACCTGGAGACCGCGATCGACGCGACCATCTTCGGCGTGTTCTCCCTGAACGGCGAGCGCTGCACCGCCGGCTCGCGCATCCTGGTCCAGCGCTCCATCTACGACGAGTTCGTGGAGCGCTACGCCGCCCAGGCGAAGAACGTGAAGGTCGGCCTGCCGAACGACGAGACCACCGAGGTCGGCGCGATCGTGCACCCGGAGCACTTCGAGAAGGTCATGTCCTACGTGGAGATCGGCAAGTCCGAGGCCCGCCTGGTGGCCGGCGGCGGACGCCCGGAGGGCTTCGACGAGGGCAACTTCGTGCAGCCGACCGTGTTCGTGGACGTGGCCCCGGACGCCCGGATCTTCCAGGAGGAGATCTTCGGCCCGGTGGTGGCCATCACCCCCTTCGACACGGAGGAGGAGGCCCTGCAGCTGGCCAACAACACCAAGTACGGCCTGGCCGCGTACATCTGGACCAACGACCTCAAGCGCGCCCACAACTTCGCGCAGAGCGTGGAGGCCGGCATGGTGTGGCTGAACTCCAACAACGTGCGGGACCTGCGCACCCCGTTCGGCGGCGTGAAGGCCTCCGGCCTCGGCCACGAGGGCGGCTACCGCTCGATCGACTTCTACACCGATCAGCAGGCCGTGCACATCAACCTCGGCGAGGTCCACAACCCGGTGTTCGGCAAGCAGGGCAAGTGACCGGCTGACCCGGGCCTCCTCGTTTCGGCGCCGAGCCAGAGGCTTCCCCTTGGCGCCGAGCCAGAGACGCCTCTTTGGCGTCGAGCCAGAGACTTCGGCTGCTTCAGGCCTGTCTGAAGTGACCAGTCCTTCTGGTTCGGCGAGGGGACGGCGAGGGGGCGGGAACCGCGGACACGGTGATCCCCCGACGACGGCACTCACCTCACGGAGGTGAGTGCCGTCGTCGTCATCCCGCCCCGCCGCGTTTTCGTTCGGGAAACGGTCGGGTCCCGGCGCGCTTTCGTTCGGGAAAGGGTCGAGTCCCGGCCTTGTCCTTCCGCGGCCACGCTGGGGATGATGGGGCACATGCACAACCACCCACCCGGCCGGGTGCGCTTCACGTACCTCCATGGCGCCGAGAACTTCATCGATCTGCCGGACACGGTCGATGACGCCCCGACCCCCGCGGCGCTGATGTCCGCCGACGTCCCCGCCGAGCTGCAGGCGAGGATCGAGGCCTGGGACGACCACATGGGGGATGCGTTCGACTACACGCATGGCGGCGAAGGACGGCCACCGGAGTCCTGGCCGAGCACCCTGCGCGATTCGCTGACCCGGGAGTACGACGCCCTGCTTGCCGACCTGCACGCTGCGGGGCTGCCGGCGGTGCGCGACGCGTGGTGGGCACCCGACTCCACGTGACTGCGTCCCCTGCCTCCACGTGACCCCTGCCCCTGCCCTTGCCCTCCATGGCCTCGCCCCGCAGGATGGGCCCAGACAGGACCGACGGGGAGGGGATCATGGCTGTTCCGACGCGCAATCCGGAGTTCGCCCCACCGGGAAAGTTCTCCTGGGTGCGGGCGGCGGCGAAGAGCACGCTGCTGTGGGCGCTGAACTACGGGGCCGTGGCGGTCGTGATGCTGCTGTGCGGCCTCAGCGCCGTCACCAACCGCAGCGGCAGCCCCGTCGAGCCGGCCTACGCCCTCTACGCGTGGACGATGATGCAGGGCTTCTACCCGCTCTACCACCGGGCCACCGGCGCCTCGGACGACTACATCCCGCAGAGCCCCCGCTTCCTTCGCCTGCTCCTGCTGACCCAGACGATCGGGCTCGTCTCCCTGGCGCTGGTGGTGGGGCCGCTCTCCCGGATCGGAGCGGAGCTGCACGAGCCCGGGTCGACGGTCGCCCTGCTGGACACGGACCCGACCGCGTGGAGCGTGTTCATGCTCCACGCCCTCGGCATGCTCGGCTGGCCCACCGCCAGCGCCCTGTTCATGCTCCGCATGACCGCTCAGCCCGGCAGGCTCCTGCCAGGGCTGCTGGTGGGGGTGCCGCTGTTCCTTGTCACGTTCCTGGGCGGGCTGATCGGCGGGTGGTTCCTCCTGGGCACCGCAGACGTCCCGCAGGGCACCGTGCTTGTGATCTGCGGACTGTTCGGCGGCACCGGACTGCCGGTCATGGCCGGGACGATGCTGTGGTTCCGTGCCTCCACCGCGCGCGAACCGTTGGGCCCACCGCCGGCGAAGGCCGGGATGTTCACCGGTGCCGTGCAGCCGCCCTCCTCCCGTCCTCCCCGGAGTTGAGGGCGAAGATCCCCGGAATCCGGTCGCGTTGGCGGGGAACTGTGCCCACCTCGCCCTCGGCAGCCCCTCTCCCCTCACCCCTTCCTCCGCGGCGCAGGATCATATACGATCTTGGTCAGAAGGAACGTGCCCCAGCGCACACCCTCCGCACCGACGTCGCCGTCGGCACCACACCCCAGAGTCAGGAGTGAGCATGAGCAACCTCGAGGGCCGCACCAAGACCTCGTCCGGCTTCTACGTGGGCCAGGAGGGCCCGGTGAAGACCGAGAATCCGATTCCCACCCCGACGTCCCCGGCTCCGGACGTGCTGCGCTGCGCCTACATGGAGCTCGTGGTGACCGACCTGGCCGCCTCCCGCCAGTTCTACGTAGACGTCCTGGACCTGGTGGTGACCGAGGAGGACGAGAACACCGTCTACCTGCGCTCCATGGAGGAGTTCATCCACCACAACCTGGTGCTCCGCAAGGGCGAGACGGCCGCCGTGGCCGCGTTCTCCTACCGCGTGCGCACCCCGGAGGACCTGGACAGGGCCGTCGCCTTCTACGAGGAGCTCGGCTGTCGCGTCGAGCGCAGGAAGGACGGCTTCGTCAAGGGCATCGGCGACTCGGTGCGCGTCGAGGATCCGCTGGGCTTCCCGTACGAGTTCTTCCACGAGGTGGAGCACGTGGAGCGCCTGGCCTGGCGCTACGACCTCTACTCCCCGGGCGCCCTGGTCCGCCTGGACCACTTCAACCAGGTCACCCCGGACGTGCCCCGCGCCGCCCGCTACATGCAGGACCTGGGCTTCCGCGTCACCGAGGACATCCAGGACGACAAGGGCACCGTCTACGCCGCCTGGATGCGCCGCAAGCCCACCGTGCACGACACCGCCATGACCGGCGGCGACGGCCCGCGCATGCACCACGTCGCCTTCGCCACCCACGAGAAGCACAACATCCTGGCAATCTGCGACAAGCTCGGCTCGCTGCGCATGTCCGACGCGATCGAGCGCGGCCCGGGCCGCCACGGCGTCTCCAACGCGTTCTACCTCTACCTGCGCGACCCCGACGGCCACCGCGTGGAGATCTACACCCAGGACTACTACACCGGCGACCCGGACAACCCGGTCGTCACCTGGGACGTGCACGACAACCAGCGCCGCGACTGGTGGGGCACCCCGGTCGTGCCGTCCTGGTACACCGACGCCTCGCTCGTGCTGGACCTCGACGGCAACGTCAAGGAGGTCGTGGCCCGCACCGACGACTCCGAGATGGCCGTGACCATCGGCGCCGACGGCTTCTCCTACACCCGCGCCGAGGACGAGAAGGAGATGCCGGACTGGAAGAAGGGCGAGTACAAGCTGGGCAACCAGCTCTGACCCTCCCCCTTCGAGGCCCCGGCCTCTGAGCTGAACCACGACGGCGGTCGCCCACCTCAGGCGGCCGCCGTCGCCGTCTGTCCGTGCCCGCCTCCCGGCGCCCCGCCCCTGCGCCGAACCAGAAGAAACGCACACTTCACCACCCCGCGAACCAGCCGAACCCTCTGGCTCGGCGAACCAGAAGAAACGCACACTTCGCCACCCCGCGAACCAGCCGAACCCTCTGGCCCGGCGAACCACAAACCCTCTGGCTCGGCGCGGGGGCCTGAACTCACGTCACCGGCACGATCGGGAGGTCATGCTCCTTGGCGAAGGTCACCCAGTGCTCTGCCGGCTGCTCGGCGAACACCGCGGCCAGCTCCTCAGCGCTCGTACCCAGCAACGTCTCCATGCGCTCGCGGAAGTGCGGCTCGAGCGCGGCCAGGGCCACGTACCCGTCGGCGCAGCGGTAGATCCCGTACTCGGGCAGGGTCCCACCGAGGATCGCCTCGGCGTGCGTCAGGTCGGTGGTGACGGCGGCGTCCCGCACGGCCTGTTCGAGGGAGACCTTCACGCGGACGGCGCCGCCATGCCCGCCGGCCACGTTCGCCCGGCGCTGCAGCAGCGCGGCGAGCGCCTGGCCGGCGGCCCGCTCGCCGCCCATGACGTCCGCCAGCAGCACGGCCGGCAGCCGCGGCGCCTCCGGACCGCCCGCCGCGATCGTCCCGTTCGCGGCCTGGTAGGTCAGGTCATGGCCCGGATCCTCCGGGTCCTCCTCCGAGCCGACGACCTCCACCCACGCCAGGGACATACGGTCCGCAAGCTCGGGCAGGCCGAGCCGCTCGGCCGCCGAGGGGCGCATGGAGGTCACGAGGATCTCGGCCTGGTCGGCCAGTTTCGCCAGCTGTGCCCGCCCCGTCTTGTTCTTCAGGTTGACCTCTACGATCTCCACTTCTGCAGAGAAGCGCTCGTAGATCAGCGTGGACATGCGGGACATCATGTCCCCGCCCGGGCTCTCCACCTTGATCACGTGGGCACCCCACTGCCGCAGCCGCCAGGCCGCCCACGGGCCGGGCAGGTTCGGGGCCAGAGACAGGACCGTGACACCCTCCAGCGGGCGCAGCGGCACCGGGGCCGCCGCCCCATCGTTCGCCGCGCCCCTCTCGGCCGCGGTCGTCTCGGCAGCGGTCTCGGCAGCGGTCACGGCGGGGCCTCCTCCGGCTCGGGCGACGGCCTGTCCCACCGGAGCTGCGAAGAGCCCGGCGAGGCGGCCGTCGTCGTGGGTCTTGCCCACAGCATGCCAGCGGATGTGAAGCACGTCACGAACGTGACGCCGGCGAACATATACGATTCTGCCCAGAGCCCCTGTACCCTCGCCGACGCAAGGAGCGCCATGCTGAACCACGAGACGCACGTGAAGATCGCCGACGAGCTGCACCAGGCCGGCATCGACCGCACACCGGTCCCCCTGTTGACCGCCCGCTACCCGGAGATGGAGATCGAGGACTCCTACGCCGTCCAGCGCATCTGGGCCGAGCGCCAGGTTCAGGCCGGCCGCCGCAAGGTGGGCCACAAGATCGGCCTGACCTCCAAGGCCATGCAGGACGCCACAGGCATCGACGAGCCGGACTACGGCGTGATCTTCGACGACCAGGTCTTCGAGTCCGGCCACGTCTACGAGTGGAAGAAGTACACCCACCCGCGCATCGAGATGGAACTGGCCTTCGTGCTCAAGGATGAGCTGCGCGGCCCGGGCCTGAACCTGATCGACGTGCTGCGCGCCACCGAGTACGTGGTCCCGGCGCTGGAGGTGCTGGACTCGCGCATCGAGATGGCCGGCCGCACCATCACGGACACCATCTCGGACAACGCCGCCCTGGGCTCCATGGTGCTCGGCGGCCGCCCGGTGACGGTGGACGAGGTGGACCTGCGCTGGGTCGCCGGCGTCCTGTCCCGCAACCAGGAGATCATCGAGACCGGCGTGGCCGCGGGCGTGCTGAACCACCCGGCCAACGGCGTGCACTGGCTCGCCAACCGCATCGCCGAGCACGGCGACGCGCTCGAGGCCGGCGAGATCGTCCTGGCAGGCTCCTTCACGCGCCCGATGTGGGTCTACGAGGGCGACACCGTGTACGCCGACTACGGCCCGCTGGGCACCATCACCTGCCGCTTCGCCTGAGCCCCGCGCTTCCCGACGACGGCCCCTCGCCTGGGGCACGGCCGTCGCCCCGGGAACGGCCCGCCTCCTCCCGCCCCACCGCCCGCTGACACCCCAGGAGCCTGTGAGATGCCCGTGATCGACAACGCCCAGCCCCTGTTCCGCGACCTGTTCACCGCCGAGGCCGTGGCCGCGCGCGGAGGCCGCCCGGCCGCCGGCATGTTCCTGTGCTCCGGCGACGCCACCACCGCGGAGATCTGCGCCGGCGCCGGGATGGACTACCTGCTGATCGACGCCGAGCACGCCCCGCTGACGCTGGCGGACATCCTCGCCCAGCTGCGCACGATCGCCGGCTACCGCGTGCCCACCATGGTGCGTGTGCCCGCCCTGGACCCGGTGGCGATCAAGCAGTTCCTGGACCTGGGCGCGCAGACGCTGATCGTGCCGATGGTGGACGACGCCGAGATGGCCGCCGCCGCCGTGGCCGCGGCCCGCTACCCGGGTGCCGCCGGCGAGCGCCCCGGCATCCGCGGCGTGGGCTCGGCCCTGGCCCGTTCGGGCCGCTGGAACCGGATCGGCGGCTACCTCAAGGACGGGGACTGCCAGGTGGGCGTCATGGTCCAGATCGAGACCGCCACGGGCGTGGAGAACGCCGCCGAGATCGCCGCGACCGACGGTGTGGACGGCGTCTTCATCGGCCCCTCGGACCTCTCGGCCTCCATGGGCCTGCTGGGCCAGCAGTCCCACCCGGACGTCGTGGCCGCCGTGGAGCAGACCATCGGGGCGGTGAAGGCCGCCGGCAAGATCGTGGGCGTCAACGCCTTCGTGAAGGCCCAGGCGGAGGCCTACGCGGCCGCCGGCGCCGACTACGTGAACGTGGGCGCGGACGTGGCGATCCTGGCCCGCGGCGCCGAGGCGCTCGCGGACACCTGGTGCCCGGCCGTCGAGGGTGGGACCGGCGACGGCGGGGCCGGCGAGGGTGGCGCGGACGGCGAGCGCGCCTCCTACTGAGCCGGCGGCCCGCGCCTCGTACTGAGCCGGAGCTGCCGAGCCGCAGAGCACTGACGGCGAGCGCGGCACCGTCTGCCGTGGCCTCGCCCAGGACGGCCAGAGCCCGGGAGGCTGGGCCCCTGTCCGCAGGACCCGGCACCTGCCGTCCGGGGCGGCCCGCTCCGTACGCTGGGACGATGGACTCCACTTCCCGCCCCGCCTCCGGCTCCACCCCTCCCGAGGACCATCGTCCCGCCTCCGCCCCGCACCTCGCCTCGGTGTTCGCCGACGCCTTCCCGGAGCTCGCCGTGCCCTGGCAGGCGGCGGAGCCGATCTGCCCGAGCGACGTGTTCCTGGATGAGCAGCTGGCCGCCGAACTCGGCCTGGACCCGGCGTGGCTGCGCAGTCAGGAGGGGCTGCGCCTGCTGACCGGCGAGCGCCCGGCGCTCGGCCCGGGCCAGGACCCGGCGGCCGCCCGGCCGGTGGCCCAGGCGTATGCGGGACACCAGTTCGGGCACTACTCCCCCGTGCTCGGCGACGGCCGCGCCCTGCTGGGCCGCCGTTAAACACATCTGACGCTGCCGACGAAGAGGATAGTGTAGATCTCGGTGGTCGCCGAAT
>NZ_FUKP01000030.1:0-59846 GCF_900163825.1 Micrococcus lylae
CGGGCCCTCAGCGCAGCCGACCGGAACCGACGGATCCGGACCGGGTCAGGCGCGGAAGTCGCCGCCGCGGCCGTAGTCGTCCAGGGTCATGGCGTGGAAGTCGCCGCCCATGGACTGGTCCAGGCCCGGGTAGTCGAAGTCCGCGAAGCCGGAGGGCGAGGTGAACAGGTTCGCCTTCGCCTCCTCGGTCGGCTCCACCACGGTCTGGGTGTAGCGGTCCAGGCCGGTGCCGGCCGGGATCAGCTTGCCGATGATCACGTTCTCCTTCAGGCCCAGCAGCGGGTCCTCCTTGCCCTCCATGGCGGCCTGCGTGAGCACGCGGGTCGTCTCCTGGAAGGACGCGGCGGACAGCCACGAGTCGGTCGCCAGCGAGGCCTTGGTGATGCCCATGAGCTCGTCACGGCCGGAGGCCGGCTGACGGCCCTCGGACACGGCGGCGCGGTTGGCGGCCACGAAGCGGACGCGGTCGGTCAGCTCGCCCGGCAGCAGGTCGGTCTCACCGGACTCGATCACGGTGATGCGACGCAGCATCTGGCGGACGATGACCTCCACGTGCTTGTCGTGGATGCCCACACCCTGGGACTGGTACACGTTCTGCACCTCGTCCACGAGGAAGCGCTGGGCGGCTCGCGGGCCGAGCACGCGCAGCACCTGCTTCGGGTCCACCGCACCGGCCACCAGCTGGGTGCCCACCGCCACGTGCTCGCCGTCCTCCACCAGCAGGCGCGCACGGCGCAGCACCGGGTAGGCGATCTCCTCGGAGCCGTCGTCCGGAGTCAGGATCAGGCGGATCGAGGTCTCGTCGTCCTCGACGGTCACACGGCCGGCGACCTCGGAGATCGGGGCCATGCCCTTCGGCGTGCGGGCCTCGAACAGCTCCTGGATACGCGGCAGACCCTGCGTGATGTCGTCCGCGGACGCCACACCGCCGGTGTGGAAGGTACGCATGGTCAGCTGGGTGCCCGGCTCACCGATCGACTGGGCGGCGATGATGCCCACCGCCTCGCCGATGTCCACCATCTGGCCGGTGGCCATGGAGCGGCCGTAGCACTTCGCGCAGGTGCCCACGGCGGACTCGCAGGTCAGGACCGAGCGGACCTTGATCTCGGTCACGCCGGCGGCCACGAGCTCGCCGATCAGGACGTCGCCCACGTCGGCGCCGCCCTTCGCCACCACCGTGCCGTCGACCTCCACATCGGTCGCCAGGGTGCGGGCGAACGCCGAGTTCTCCACCGTCTCGTGCTGCCGCAGCTCGCCGTTGGCGTCGGCCACGGCGATGGTCACGGCCAGGCCGCGCTCGGTGCCGCAGTCCTCCTCGCGGACGATGACGTCCTGGGAGACGTCCACGAGACGTCGGGTCAGGTACCCCGAGTTCGCGGTCTTCAGCGCGGTGTCCGCGAGGCCCTTGCGGGCGCCGTGGGTCGCGATGAAGTACTCGAGCACGGACAGGCCCTCGCGGTAGGAGGACTTGATCGGACGCGGGATGATCTCGCCCTGCGGGTTCGCCACCAGGCCGCGGATGCCCGCGATCTGGCGCACCTGGAGCCAGTTGCCTCGTGCACCGGAGGTCACCATGCGGTTGATGGTGTTCAGCGTCGGCAGGCCGGCACGCATGGCCTCGGCGACCTCGTCGGTCGCCTTGTTCCAGATGTCGATCAGCTCGGAGCGACGCTCGTCGTCCGCGATGAGGCCCTTGTCGTACTGGGCCTGCACACGGCGGGCCTGCTCCTCGTAGCCCTCCATGATGGCGGCCTTGTCCATGTCCGAGGTGATGTCGGAGATGGCCACGGTGACTCCCGACCAGGTGCCCCAGTAGAAGCCGGCGTCCTTGAGGTTGTCCAGCGTCTGGGCGGTGACGGCCATCGGGTAGCGCTCGGCCAGGTCGTTGACCAGCTTGCCGAGGGTGCCCTTGGTGGCCTGGGTGTCCAGCCACGGGTAGTCGGCCGGCAGCAGGTCGTTGAAGATGACCTTGCCCAGGGTCGTCTCGATCAGGGCGGGCTCACCCTCGTTCCACTCCTCGGGAGCGGACACGGCGGCCGAGGGCACGAAGCCCTCCACCGCGATCGTGGCCGGGGCGTTCAGGTGCAGCTCGCCGGCGTCGAAGGCCATGATGGCCTCGGCGACCGAGGAGAACTCGCGGCCGGCGCCGACCTCGTCCTCGCGGACGGTGGTCAGGTGGTTCAGGCCGATGATCATGTCCTGTGCGGGGACGGCCACAGCGCGGCCGTCCGACGGCTTCAGGATGTTGTGGCTCGAGAGCATGAGCAGTCGGGCCTCGGCCTGGGCCTCCGGCGACAGCGGCAGGTGGACCGCCATCTGGTCGCCGTCGAAGTCCGCGTTGAACGCCGAGCAGACCAGCGGGTGCAGCTGGAGTGCCTTGCCCTCGACGAGCTGCGGTTCGAAGGCCTGGATGCCCAGACGGTGCAGGGTGGGTGCGCGGTTCAGCAGCACCGGGTGCTCGGTGATGACCTCTTCGAGCACGTCCCACACCTGGGGGCGGAAGCGCTCCACCATGCGCTTGGCGGACTTGATGTTCTGCGCGTGGTTCAGGTCCACGAGGCGCTTCATCACGAACGGCTTGAACAGCTCCAGCGCCATCTGCTTCGGCAGGCCGCACTGGTGCAGCTTCAGCTGCGGGCCGACCACGATGACCGAACGGCCCGAGTAGTCGACGCGCTTGCCGAGCAGGTTCTGGCGGAAGCGGCCCTGCTTGCCCTTGAGCATGTCGGAGAGCGACTTCAGCGGGCGGTTGCCCGGGCCGGTGACCGGGCGGCCGCGACGGCCGTTGTCGAACAGGGAGTCCACGGACTCCTGGAGCATGCGCTTCTCGTTGTTCACGATGATCTCGGGGGCACCGAGGTCGAGCAGGCGCTTCAGGCGGTTGTTGCGGTTGATCACGCGACGGTAGAGGTCGTTGAGGTCGGAGGTCGCGAAGCGGCCGCCGTCCAGCTGGACCATCGGGCGCAGCTCCGGCGGGATCACCGGGACCGCGTCGAGGACCATGCCCTCCGGGGAGTTGTCCGTGGTCAGGAACGCGTTGACGACCTTCAGACGCTTCAGGGCGCGGGTCTTGCGCTGGCCCTTGCCGGTCTTGATGGTCTCGCGCAGCATCTCGGCCTCGGCCTCGAGGTCGAAGGTCTCCAGGCGCTTCTGGATGGCCTCCGCGCCCATGGCACCGGTGAAGTACTGGCCGTACTTGTCGCGCATGGCGCGGTAGAGACCCTCATCGCCCTCGAGGTCGGCGACCTTGAGGTTCTTGAAGCGGTCCCAGACCTGCTCCTTGCGGTCCAGCTCCGCGTCCGCACGCTTGCGGATCTGCGCCATGGTCTTGTCCGCGGCGTCGCGGGCCTTCTTCTTCTCCGCGGCCTTGGCGCCCTCGGACTCCAGCTTGGCCAGGTCCTTCTCCAGGTCACCGGCGATCGCGGCGATGTCCGCGTCGCGCTGCTCGGCCAGGACACGGGTCTCCTGGTCGTGCTCGGCCTGCAGGTTCGGCAGGTCCTTGTGGCGGGCCTCCTCGTCCACAGAGGTGATCATGTAGGCCGCGAAGTAGATGACCTTCTCGAGGTCCTTCGGGGCCAGGTCCAGCAGGTAGCCCAGGCGCGAGGGCACGCCCTTGAAGTACCAGATGTGGGTCACGGGGGCGGCGAGCTCGATGTGGCCCATGCGGTCGCGGCGCACCTTGGAGCGGGTCACCTCGACGCCGCAGCGCTCGCAGACGATGCCCTTGAAGCGCACGCGCTTGTACTTGCCGCAGGCGCACTCCCAGTCACGGGTGGGGCCGAAGATGCGCTCGCAGAAGAGCCCGTCCTTCTCCGGCTTGAGGGTGCGGTAGTTGATGGTCTCCGGCTTCTTCACCTCGCCGTAGGACCAGCGGCGGATGTCCTCCGCCGTGGCCAGGCCGATGCGCATCAGGCCGAAAGAGTTGTCAGTGGACATGCTGTGAACGGTCATGTTCCGGTGAACTCCTCAGTTCAGTGGTTCTCAGGTGACGTCTTGTGGGTGCGGGAGCGAGGGGCTCAGACTTCCTCGACCGAGCTCGGCTCGGCGTGGGACAGGTCGATGCCCAGCTCCTCGGCGGCCCGGAAGCTCTCGTCATCCGAGTCACGCATCTCGACGGTCTGCCCGTCCGCGGAGAGGACCTCCACGTTGAGGCACAGGGACTGCATCTCCTTGATGAGGACCTTGAAGGACTCCGGAACGCCCGGCTCCGGGATGTTCTCGCCCTTCACGATGGCCTCGTACACCTTCACACGCCCGTGGATGTCGTCCGACTTGATGGTCAGCAGCTCCTGGAGGGTGAAGGCGGCGCCGTACGCCTCGAGCGCCCACACCTCCATCTCGCCGAAGCGCTGGCCACCGAACTGGGCCTTTCCGCCGAGCGGCTGCTGGGTGATCATCGAGTACGGGCCGGTGGAGCGCGCGTGGATCTTGTCGTCCACGAGGTGGTGCAGCTTCAGCATGTACATGTAGCCGACGGAGATCGGGTCCGGGAACGGCTCGCCGGTGCGGCCGTCGAACAGCCGGGCCTTGCCGTCGGTGCCCATCAGGCGCTCGCCGTCGGGGGTCACGTTGACGTGGCCCAGCAGGCCCTCGATCTCGTAGGCCTCGGCACCGTCGAACACCGGGGTGGCGACGTTGACCGGTCCGGACTGCCGCGGGAAGTTCGGCAGGTCCTTGATCCACTCGGGCTCACCCTGGATGTCCCAGCCGCGGGAGGCGGCCCAGCCCAGGTGCAGCTCCATGACCTGGCCGAGGTTCATTCGGCCCGGCACGCCGAGCGGGTTCAGGATGACGTCCACCGGGGTGCCGTCGGCGAGGAACGGCATGTCCTCCACCGGCAGGATCTTGGAGATAACGCCCTTGTTGCCGTGACGGCCGGCCATCTTGTCTCCGTCGGTGATCTTGCGCTTCTGCGCGACGTAGACGCGGACCAGCTGGTTCACGCCCGGAGGCAGGTCGTCGTCCTCGTCGCGGTCGAAGATGCGCACGCCGATGACGGTGCCGGACTCGCCGTGGGGCACCTTCAGCGAGGTGTCGCGCACCTCGCGGGACTTCTCGCCGAAGATGGCGCGCAGCAGGCGCTCCTCCGGGGTCAGCTCGGTCTCGCCCTTCGGAGTGACACGGCCGACGAGGATGTCGCCGGCCTCCACCTCGGCGCCGATGTGGATGATGCCGCGCTCGTCGAGCTGGGACAGCACCTCGTCGGACACGTTCGGGATGTCGCGGGTGATCTCCTCGGCGCCCAGCTTGGTGTCTCGGGCGTCGACCTCGTACTCCTCGATGTGGATCGAGGTCAGCACGTCGTCGGAGACCATGCGCTGGGACAGGATGATGGCGTCCTCGTAGTTGAGGCCCTCCCACGGCATGAACGCCACGAGCAGGTTCTTGCCCAGGGCGAGCTCGCCGTTGTCGGTGGCGGGGCCGTCGGCGATGATGCTCAGCGGCTCCACGCGGTCGCCCTCGGACACACGCACGCGCTGGTTGTACGCGTTGCCCTGGTTCGAGCGGGCGAACTTCATGATCGGGTAGTGCGTGGTGGTGCCGTCGTCGTTCATGACGGTCACCAGGTCGGCGGCCACCTCGGTCACGACGCCGGCCGCGGTGGCCGTCACGGAGTCGCCGGCGTCCACGGCCACGTACTTCTCCATGCCGGTGCCCACGTACGGGGCCTCGGACTGCAGCAGCGGCACGGCCTGGCGCTGCATGTTGGCGCCCATGAGCGCGCGGTTGGCGTCGTCGTGCTCGAGGAAGGGGATCAGGGCGGTCGCGGCCGACACCATCTGGCGCGGGGAGACGTCCATGTAGTCGATGTCGTCCACAGCGGACAGCACCGGCTCGCCGCCGCCGCCGCGCTGACGGCAGAGGACCAGGTCCTCGATGAAGCGGCCGTCCTCGCCCACCGGCGCGTTCGCCTGCGCGATCTGGCAGCCGAGCTCGTCGTCCGCGGTCAGGTAGTCGACCTTGTCGGTGACCCTGCCGTCCTCGACGCGACGGTACGGGGTCTCGATGAAGCCGAAGGAGTTGATGCGACCGAAGGTCGCGAGCGAGCCGATGAGGCCGATGTTCGGCCCCTCAGGGGTCTCGATCGGGCACATGCGGCCGTAGTGCGACGGGTGGACGTCGCGGACCTCCATGCCGGCACGGTCGCGCGAGAGGCCGCCCGGGCCGAGCGCGGACAGGCGACGCTTGTGCGTCAGGCCCGCCAGCGGGTTGTTCTGGTCCATGAACTGGGACAGCTGGGAGGTGCCGAAGAACTCCTTGATCGACGCCACGACCGGGCGGATGTTGATCAGGGTCTGCGGGGTGATCGCCTCGACGTCCTGGGTGGTCATGCGCTCACGCACGACGCGCTCCATCCGGGACAGGCCGGTGCGGATCTGGTTCTCGATCAGCTCGCCCACGGCGCGGATGCGGCGGTTGCCGAAGTGGTCGATGTCGTCGATCTCGACGCGCACGTCCACGTCCTCGCCGTCGTGGGTGCCCTTGATGGTGGACTCGCCGGCGTGCAGGGCGCAGATGAAGTGCACCATCTGGGCCACGTCGTCCTCGGTCAGCACGGTGGAGTGCGGATCGGACAGCGGCACGTCCACGCCCAGCTTGCGGTTGAGCTTGTAGCGGCCCACCTTCGCCAGGTCGTAGCGCTTCGGGGTGAAGTACAGGTTGTTCAGCAGGGTCTGGGCGGCATCCACGGCGGCCGGCTCTCCCGGGCGCAGCTTGCGGTAGATGTCGAGCAGGGCCTCGTCCTGGTCCGCGGTGCCGTCCTTCTCCAGGGTGGCGCGGATGGAGTCGTACTGGCCGAACTCCTCGAGGATGCGGGACTCGGTCCAGCCCATGGCCTTGAGCAGCACGGTCACCGGCTGCTTGCGCTTGCGGTCCAGGCGGACGCCCACCTGGTCGCGCTTGTCCACCTCGAGCTCGAACCAGGCGCCGCGCGAGGGGATGATCTTGGCGGAGAAGATCTCCTTGTCCGAGGTCTTGTCCGGGGTGCGCTCGAAGTAGGCGCCCGGGGAGCGGACCAGCTGGGACACGACGACGCGCTCGGTGCCGTTGATGATGAAGGTGCCGTTCTTGGTCATGAGCGGGAAGTCGCCCATGAAGACGGTCTGCTGCTTGATCTCGCCGGTCGTGTTGTTCATGAACTCGGCCTTGACGTACAGCGGCGCGGCGTAGGTGGCGTCGCGCTCCTTGCACTCCTCCTCCGGCATCTTCGCGTCCGCGAACTCCGGCTCGGAGAACGACAGGGACATGGTCTCCTGGAAGTCCTCGATCGGGGAGATCTCCTCGAAGATGTCCGTGAGGCCGGAGGTCACCGGCACGGAGTGGTCGCCGGCGGCCTGGGCCTGCTCGGCGCGCGCGGCCCAGCGCTCGTTGCCGACGAGGCGGTCGAAGGAGTCGGTCTGCAGCGCCAGCAGATCGGGCACGTCCAGCGGCTCGGCGATCTTGGCGAAGGAGATGCGACCGGCGGAGGCGCCGGAACGCGGGGAGACGGAAGCGGTTTCGTTGGAGGTGCTCGAGGCGACCACGTAGGATCCTTCCACAGGCTTTCGGGGGTCCGTGTTCGGCTCTCCCAGGACGGCCCAGATGCCGTGTGCGGGCCCACCGCCATATGAAGGCCACGCTCGTCCGCGCCGTCGGCCCTGAATCGACGGTCTGTCGTCAGGGCGCGCGGAAGCAGGGAGATGCAAAGATCTAGAGTATCGCCCCATACCACGGTTGTCCACCGGGCCCGCGTCACCTCGGCTCCGCGTGGCGGGCAGGGAGCCTGCCCGCCTCCCCCGCGGCCCTTCCCGACGACGGATGCTCGCCTTCCCCCGGGGTCGTCGCCGACCGCCCCCCGGACACGACGCGACCCCCGCTCCGCAAGGGCGGAACGGGGGTCGGGTGCGAAGCTCAGATGCGGCGCGAGGCCGCGATCATCACTTGAGGGTGACGGTGGCGCCGGCGCCCTCGAGCTGCTCCTTGGCCTTGTCGGCGGTCTCCTTGTTGACGCCCTCGAGGACCGGCTTCGGGGCGCCGTCCACCAGGTCCTTGGCCTCCTTCAGGCCGAGGGAGGTGAGGGCGCGCACCTCCTTGATGACGCCGATCTTCTTGTCGCCGGCGGCCTCGAGGATGACGTCGAACTCGTCCTTCTCCTCGGCGGCGGCGGCCTCGCCGCCGGCAGCGGCACCGCCGGCGGCGGCAACGGCGACCGGGGCGGCAGCGGTGACGTCGAACTTCTCCTCGAACGCCTTGATGAACTCGGAGAGCTCGATGAGGGTCAGCTCCTCGAAGGCGGCGAGCAGCTCGTCGGTGGTCAGCTTGGCCATGATGGCTCCTTTACGTGTTTGCTACGTGAAGTAGGTGTGGATGAGGGCCGCGCGGCCCATCGGGTGGGTAGGACGCTCAGGCGTCCTGCTTGGCGCGCAGCGCCTCGACCGTGCGGACGGACTTCGACAGCGGGGCCTGGAACAGGGCGGCGGCCTTGTTCATGGAGCCCTTCATGGCGCCGGCGAACTTGGACAGCAGCACCTCGCGGGACTCGAGGTCCGCGATCTTCTTGATGCCGGCCTCGTCCAGAGGCTGGCCGTCCATGTAGCCGCCCTTGAGCACGAGCTTGTCGTTGTCCTTGGCGAAGTCACGCAGAGCCTTCGCGACGTTGACCGGGTCACCGGTCACGAAGGCGATCGCGGTCGGACCGGTCAGGTGGGACTCGAGTCCCTCCACGCCGGCCTCCTTGGCCGCGATCTCAGTGAGCGTGTTCTTCGCCACGGCGTAGGTCGCGTCCTGACGGAGGGCGTCGCGAAGCTGCTTGAGCTCGCCCACCGTCAGGCCACGGTACTCCGTCAGCACAGCGGCGCTGGACTCACGGAACAGGTCCGCGAGCTCGGCCACCGCCGTCTTCTTTGCAGACGTCGCCATGGCACTCCTCTCAATGGGATCTTCATTCGGAACCGCGCGATCCCCACAAAGAGAAACGCCCCGTGCAGGTGCACGGGGCGCGGCGGGACGGCGGGCTCCACGAAGGAGTCCATGTGTCAGCGCGTGGCTCACGTTTCACCTGCGCAGGTCGCCTCCGCTCGGAGGACCTTCGACGGCTCTCCTGCCCGAGGGCATGGAGCACCGCAACCGGCGGTCTTCGGTTCGACCATCGTATCCCATGCGCGCCCCGCACGCCAAACCGCCCTGTGCGCCCCGCACGCCAAACCGCCCTGTGCGCGCCGTGCGCCAAACCGCCCTGCGCGCGCCTCACACGTCGAGCCAGAAGAATCGGCCCCTTCCCCGCGCGGCGAAGCAGCCGTTCCTTCTGGTTCGGCGCACAGGGTCCCGTGCGTCGTTCGGCGTACAGGGTCCCGACCATGGTTCGGCGCACAAGGTCCCGACCATGGTTCGGCGCACAGGGCCCGCGGACACGACAACGGCCGGCCGCCTCCGAGCGGGAGGCGACCGGCCGTCGTCGTGGACGGTCAGGCGACCGTGCGATCAGGCGAGGATCAGCCCTCGGCCTCGGCCTTGGTGGCGCTCGGGTCCATCGGGACGCCCGGGCCGAAGGTGGTGGCCACGGTCGCCTTGGTGATGTAGCGGCCCTTGGAGGAGGCCGGCTTCAGACGGAGGATCTCCTCCAGGGCTGCGGCGTAGTTCTCGGTCAGCGCCTTCGCGTCGAACGAGGTCTTGCCGATGATGAAATGCAGGTTCGAGTGCTTGTCGACGCGGAAGTCGATCTTGCCGCCCTTGATGTCGGTCACGGCCTTGGCCACGTCCGGGGTCACGGTGCCGGTCTTCGGGTTCGGCATCAGGTTGCGCGGACCTAGGACCTTGCCGAGACGGCCGACCTTGCCCATGAGCTCCGGGGAGGCCACGGCGGCGTCGAAGTCGACCCAGCCGCCCTGGACCTTGGCGATGAGGTCGTCGTCGCCGACGAAGTCGGCGCCGGCCGCACGGGCGGCCTCGGCGCGCTCACCGGTGGCGAACACGACCACGCGGGCGGTCTTGCCGGTGCCGTTCGGCAGCGACACCGAGCCGCGCACCATCTGGTCGGCCTTGCGCGGGTCGACCGAGAGGCGCATGGCGACCTCGACGGTGGCGTCGGTCTTCGACGGGTTGGTCTCCTTGGCCAGGGCGATCGCCTCGGCCGGGGAGTACAGGCGATCCTCGATCGCGGCCTTGGCGGCCTTGTATGCCTTGCTGCGCTGTGCCATCTGCGTTTTCTCCTTGTGCAGTTGTGGTCTGCGGACCGCGCTCGGTCCTGCCACGTGGAAAGAGTGGGGTGGACGCCCGTCAGGACGTCCCGTGGAGGTGTCAGCCCTCGACGGTGATGCCCATGGAACGGGCGGTGCCGGCGATGATCTTCGCGGCGGCCTGGACGTCGTTGGCGTTCAGGTCCGCCATCTTGGTCTGCGCGATCTCCTCGCACTGGGCCTGGGTCAGCTTGCCCACCTTGTCGGTGTGCGGGGTGCCGGAGCCCTTGGAGACGCCCGCGGCCTTCTTGATCAGCTCGGCGGCCGGCGGGGTCTTGGTGATGAAGGTGAAGGAGCGGTCCTCGTAGACCGTGATCTCCACCGGGACCACGTTGCCGCGCTGCGACTCGGTGGCGGCGTTGTAGGCCTTGCAGAACTCCATGATGTTCACGCCGTGCTGGCCGAGGGCCGGGCCGATCGGCGGGGCCGGGTTGGCAGCTCCGGCCTGGATCTGGAGCTTGATCAGGCCGGCGACCTTCTTCTTGGGAGCCATGTGTCGGATCCTTCTCTCACTGGTGGACCCGCAGCACAGGAGCGTACTGCGGGCGGTGGCCGCCGTGGCGCGGCGGCCGGTTCCCTGACGCCACCGGCAGGCGGCCGGTGGCGAGGGGACGACTGTGTTGTCTGCCCGTCAGAGGATCTTGGTGACCTGGCTGAAGGACAGGGTGACCGGGGTCTCGCGCTCGAAGATGGAGACGAGGACCACCAGCTGCTGGGCCTCCGGCTTGATCTCGGAGATCGTGGCCGGGAGGGTCTCGAACGGACCGTCGTTGACGGTGACCGACTCGCCGACCTCGAAGTCGACGTGGATGGCCTGGGCCTCAGCGCCGGACTCCCCAGCGGCGGCGGGGGCCGGGCGGCCCTCCTTCTCCGCGGCCTTGGCGGCCTCCTGGATGACCGACGGGGCCAGCATGTCGAAGACCTCGTCGAGGGACAGCGGCTGCGGGTGGTACGCGTCGTTGCCCACGAAGCCGGTGACGCCCGGGGTGTGGCGGACGACGCCCCACGAGGCGTCGGTCAGGTCCATGCGGACGAGCACGTAGCCCGGAATGCGCACACGGGAGACGATCTTCCGCGTGGTGTTCTTGATCTCCACGACCTCCTCCATGGGGACCTCGATCTCGTAGATCAGGTCCTCCATGTCCTGGGTCTGGATGCGGGTCTCGAGGTTGGTCTTGACGCGCTTCTCGTAGCCCGCGTAGGTGTGCACCACGTACCAGTCGCCGGGCTGGCGGCGCAGACGGGTGCGGAGCTCCTCGGCCGGGTCGACCTCGGGCTCGTCCTCCTCGGCGGGGGCCTGCTGGGCCTCCGGCTCCTGGGCCGGCGCGGCGGTCTCCTCGGCAGCGGGCGCCTCGGTCTCGGCGGTCTCCGCGGTCACGTCCGCGGTGATCTCCTCAGCCTGGGCGGGCGCCTCGGAGGCGGCGGCGTCCTCGGTGGCCTGGGGATCGAGTTCCTGCTCGGACACGGGTTCCTGCTTTCTGCTCACGTGGTACAGAGGCTGCGGACGGTGGAACGCAGCGGCGGCCTCTCCGACTCGGCCGCTCCCTCGGGTCAGAAGCCGCCGAAGGTGAAGCGTGCCGCCGTGCCGAAGAGCCAGTCCAGCCCCATGACCAGGAGGATCATGATCGCCACGAAGGCGAGCACGACGCCGGTCATGCGCAGAAGCTCCTCGCGGGTGGGGGTGACCACCTTGCGGAGCTCATCCATCACCTGGCGCAGGAAGAGGCCGATGCGAGCGAAGAGGCCACGCTTCTTGCGGGCGTCTGCGGGGCGGCTGCCGCCGCCGCTCACTGCCGTCTCAGACACGTGGCCTCACTCAGTCGGATCGCCGTTACGTTCTTGCCGTCATCTCGAGCAGCCGGAACGGCTGCGTCGATGCGCAGGGCAGACAGGACTCGAACCTGCAACCTGCGGTTTTGGAGACCGCTGCGCTACCAATTGCGCCACTACCCTAGGGACCGATCCGGGTTCTCCGGCCGCTCGCCGGAGGACCGCGTCGCGGTGCCGAGTGAACAGCGTACGCCATAGAGGCTCTGGAAGTCGAACCAGCCGGCCCTCCGGACTAGTCTGGAGGCGGGTCGCGCGCCCGACGCGGGACCCGCCCGGCCGCCCGCACTCCCGAGAGTCAAGAGGAAACCATGGCACCCGCACCCGCCCGCCGCGTCTCAGAGCGCATCGGCTCCATCGCCCCGTCCGCCACCCTGGCCGTCGATGCCCGCGCGAAGGAGCTCAAGGCCGCCGGCCGCCCCGTGATCGGCTTCGGCGCCGGCGAGCCGGACTTCCCGACCCCGGGCTACATCGTCGAGGCCGCCGTGGCCGCCGCGCAGGACCCGAAGAACCACCGCTACACCGCAGCCGCGGGCCTGCCCGAGCTGCGTGAGGCCGTGGCCGCCAAGACCGCCCGCGACTCGGGCGTGGCCCTGGACTCCCAGCACGTGCTGATCACCAACGGCGGCAAGCAGGCCGTGTACAACACCTTCGCCTCCCTGCTGGACCCGGGAGACGAGGTCATCGTCCCCACCCCGTTCTGGACCACCTATCCGGAGTCCGTCCGCCTGGCCGGCGGCGTCCCCGTGGAGGTCTTCGCCGGCCCGGAGCAGGGCTACAAGGTCACCGTGGACCAGCTCGAGGAGGCCGTCACCGCCAAGACCAAGGTCCTGCTCTTCGTCTCCCCGTCCAACCCGACCGGCGCCGTCTACTCCCCCGAGGAGACCGAGGCCGTGGGCCGCTGGGCGCTGGATCGCGGCCTGTGGGTCGTCACGGACGAGATCTACGAGCACCTCACCTACGACGGCGTGCCGTTCACCTCGATCGTGAAGGCCGTCCCGGAGCTCGCCGAGCAGGCCGTGATCCTCAACGGCGTGGCCAAGACCTACGCGATGACCGGCTGGCGCGTCGGCTGGATGGCCGGCCCGCTGGACGTCATCAAGGCCGCCACCAACCTGCAGTCCCACGCGACGTCGAACGTCTCCAACGTCTCGCAGCGTGCCGCCCTGGCCGCCGTCTCCGGCCCACTGGACGCCGTCGATGAGATGAAGGTCGCCTTCGACCGCCGCCGCAAGGCCATGGTGCAGGCCATGAACGCCGTCCCGGGCTTCGAGTGCCCGACCCCGGAGGGCGCCTTCTACGCCTACGTGGACGTCCGCGGCGCCCTCGGCCGCGAGATCCGCGGCGTCACCCCCGCGACCTCCGCCGAGCTGGCCGCCCTGATCCTCAACGAGGCCGAGGTGGCCGTGGTCCCGGGCGAGGCGTTCGGTCCCTCCGGCTACCTGCGCCTGTCCTACGCGCTGGGCGACGACGACCTCGCCGAGGGTGCCGAACGCATCCGCGCCCTGCTCTCCGAGTGAGCCCCGCGCCCGGTCAGGGCGCATGCAGGAGGCGACCGGCCGTCGTCGTGGAGGAGATCCCCTCGACGACGACGGCCGGTCGCCTTCCGTCTGCCCGGCCCCTCCCGGACGGGGCCGGCTCACGCGTAGCCGCGGCGGGCGGCCCAGCGGGTGAGCTCGTGGCGGTTGGACAGCTGCAGCTTGCGGAGCACGGAGGAGACATGGGACTCCACCGTGCGGTCCGAGATGAACAGCTCCGCGCCCGCCTCCCGATACGTGAAGCCCCGGGCGATCAGCCGCATGACGTCGCGCTCGCGGGCGGAGAGCCGGTCCAGCTCCTCGTCCTGCGCGTCCCGGTCCGTCGGGACCGGGGAGGCGTCCGGGGCACCGGAGGGGCGGACCGCCGTCGTGTCCGGGGCCGCCGTGCCCCGGAAGGCGTCCAGGACGAAGCCGGCCAGGCGCGGGGAGAACACGGCGTCCCCCTCGGCCACGCGGACGGCGGCGTCCACCACGTCGGCGCCGGAGGCGGACTTGGTGATGTAGCCGCGGGCGCCGGCGCGGATGACGGCCACGACGTCCTCGGCGGCGTCGGACACGGACAGGGCGAGCAGACGCCGCTCCGGGGCCCGTTCGAGGACGCGACGGGCGACCTCCGCTCCCCCGCCGCCGGCGCCGCCGGGCAGGTGCACGTCCAGCAGCACCACGTCCGGGGCCGTCTCCAGCACGACGGCCACGGCCTGGTCGACGTCCCCGGCCTCGCCGACGATCTCGACGCGGGCCGGGTCCAGGTCCGCGCGCAGGCCGGCACGGAAGATGGCGTGATCGTCCACGATCACGGCGGTCACCGGTTCACTCATGCGCCCTCCTCTCGCGGGTCGGTGCCTCTGACGCCGCCCTCCGGACGGGCGACGGCCGGGGCGTCGAGGTGCAGGTGGACCTCGGTGCCGCCGGCAGAGGAGCGTATGCGCACCGTTCCCCCGGCCCGTTCCATCCTGCCCCGCAGGGACTCGCGGACGCCGTGGCGGTCAGCCGGCAGCTGATCCGGGTCGAAGCCGGGGCCACGGTCCCGGACGAACACGTCCACGCCCTCGATCGCCCCCTGGTCGTCCTCGAGGACCTCGGCGTACACCTGGGCGTGCCCGGCGTGGCGGGCGGCGTTGGCCATGGCCTCGCGGGAGGCCGCCACGAGCGGGTCCAGCCACTCGCCCTCAGTCTCGCCCACGGCGACGACCTCGATGCGGCGGCCGTGGGCGTCCTCGACCTCCCCGGCCACCCGGCGCAGCGCCTCGGAGAGCGCGTCCGGCGCCTGGGAGTGGTCGTCGAAGAGGTAGGAGCGCAGCTCGCGCTCCTGGGCCCGGGCCACGCGGGCGACCGTCTCCGGGTCCGAGGCGCGGCGCTGGATCAGGGCCAGGGACTGCAGCACGGAGTCGTGCAGGTGGGCGGCGATCTCCGCACGCTCGGTCTGCACGGCGAGCGCGGTGCGCTCCCGCTCCCGGCGGGCGACCAGGCCGAGCACGAAGGGCGCCGCCACGAGGGCCAGGCCGGCGAGCAGGGCGACGGCCAGCAGCAGCCCGAGCCACAGCGTGCCCGGGCCTGCCGTGTCCACGGCGAGCGCCAGGACGGAGACGAGCACCAGGGCGGTGCCGAGGGCGATGCGCAGCCAGGTGCCGCGGCTGCGACCCGGGGATGCGGCGGTGTCCGCCTGCATCCAGGCCACGCCGAGGCCGATCACCAGGATGCCGACCGGGGCCGCGGTCTGCCAGTCCACGTCGGCCCCCAGGGCCTGCACCACCACCAGGACGGCCACACAGACGACGGCGGCGCCGAGGACCGCGGGCCAGCCGACCTCGCGGACGCGGGCGAGGCCGGTCTCGAGGCGGCGGCGCAGCTCGGGGTCGTCGTCCGCCGTCCCGTCCGCTCGCTCCTGCGGGAGGAACAGCCAGAGCCAGGTGTACAGGGCCAGGCCCACGCCGCCGGTCAGGGCCAGGACCACCATGCCCAGGCGCACCCAGGCCACGGGCAGCTCGAGGTGCCGGGCCAGGCCTGCGCAGACGCCGGCCACGGGGTGGTCGCCGTGGTGCCGCAGCAGCGGCGGGCGCACACGCGGCGCGGGGCCGCCCTGCGGCGGGGTGGGGTGCTGCATGCCCCCATCCTGCCCGCTCCGCCCCGGAGCGCACATCCGGGACGGGTTCCGGGATTCCCCGGATGTGTCCGGCCCCGCCCCGCGGGAGGATGGAGCCATGTCCTCCCACCAGCACTTCCACGCCGATCCGACCGCAGACCCGTCCGCCGCAGGCGCGGGCGCCGACACCGGCCCCGCCGACGGCCTGGCCGCCCTGCCCTCCTGGCTGCGCGGCCCGGTGCGCTCCTGGGGCGTGAGCCGGTCCGAGGAGTCCTGGGTCTCCGGCGCCCTCGGCGGCATCGCGGCCCGGTACAGTCTGGACCCGCTGCTGGTGCGCGGCGCCTTCGCGGCCGTCTGCCTGCTCTCGGCCGGCCTGGCGCTGCTGGCGTATGCCGTGGCGTGGACGGTGCTGCCGGGACCTGACGGACGTGTGCTCTGGGCACAGCTGCGCCGCGGCGACTTCTCCGGCTCGGGCGTGGGCGTGGCCGTGGTGGGCGGCGTCGGCCTGGTGTCCCTGGTCTCCGGTGCCGGCCTCACGGCCACGCTCGTCTTCAGCGGTGGCCTGGCGGGGCTCACGGTCCTGGCCGGCACGGCGCTGCTCCTCTGGTGGCTCCTCACCCGCGGCCGGGAGCCGAAGGCGCTCGGCGCGTCCGAACGTCAGCGCTTCACCGGCCGCGACGGCCGCCCCTCGGCAGGGTCCCGGGCCGCGGACGCCGCAGGCGCGCCGTCCTCCCCCAGCTGGTACATGGACGCCCGCCGCCGGTCCGGGCAGGAGGAGTCCGCCCCGGACGAGGCCGGCTTCCGCTCCTCGTGGATCGACCCGGAGACCGGCCAGTGGCGGGACCGCCCGCACTCCCGCGATCTGCGCGCCGCCGAACGCGTCGCCGAGATGGAGCGCCAGGCCGCCGCGGAGCGTGCCTCCGCCGACCGCGGCGCCGCGGCCGCCCGTGCCGAGCGCCCGGTGCTGGGCGCGATCGCCCAGACCGTGACGCTCGTGGCCGCCGGCGTCGTCTGCCTGGCCGCGCTGGTCGGCTCCGTGGTGTTCGGCTTCTCCGGCGTCGGCACGGTGCTCGGGCCGGCCGGTGCCACGATCGTCGGCGGCGCCGCCGCCCTCGTGGTCCTCGCCCCGGTGCTGCTGCTCGCCGCCCTGCGCGGACGCCGCGGCGGCCTCGTGTCCGCCGCCAGCGTCTTCGCCGTCGGCATGGTCGTCATCGGCGTCGTCGCCAACCTGAGCATCGTCCTGATCTGACCGGTCCGCCGGCCGCCCGGCGCCAGCGCTCTCGTCCCCGGCACCGCCGGTGGACCGCTGACAGCACCCGGCACGGCGTCGATAGTCTGGAGCCGCAGGCCGCGGATCCCCTCCGCAGGGGGCGCCGGCGGACCTGCGGCTTCCGTCATGTCCCCCTTCCTGCCGTCGAAAGGACTCCTCCATGCGCGTCGGACTGCTCACCTCCGGTGGCGACTGCCCTGGCCTGAACGCCGTCATCCGTGCCGCTGTGCTCAACGGCATCAAGACCTACGACTTCGAGATGATCGGCATCCGCAACGGCTGGGCCGGCCTGATCGACAAGGACGTGGTGGAGCTGCCCCGCCAGGCGGTCCGGGGCCTGTCCGGCACCGGCGGCACCATCATCGGCACCTCCCGCACCCACCCGTACGACACGGCCGGCGGCGGTCCGGAGAACATGAAGCGGAACCTGGAGGAGATGGGCATCGACGCGGTCGTGGCCATCGGCGGCGAGGGCACCCTGGCAGGCGCCAACCGCCTGGCGAAGGACGGCCTGCCGATCGTCGGGGTGCCGAAGACCATCGACAACGACCTGATGGCCACGGACTACACGTTCGGCTTCGACACCGCGGTGCAGATCGCCACGGACGCCATGGACCGCCTGCGCACCACCGGCGAGTCTCACCACCGCTGCATGGTGGCCGAGGTCATGGGCCGCCACGTCGGCTGGATCGCCCTGCACTCGGGCATGGCCTCCGGTGCGCACGCGATCCTCATCCCGGAGGTCCGCACCCCGATGTCCCAGGTGGCCGAGTGGGTGAAGCAGGTGCATGACAAGGGCCGCTCCCCGCTCGTGGTGGTGGCCGAGGGCTTCGTACCGGAGGGCCAGGACGACCCGCTGGCCGCCGCCGGCAACACGAAGGACGGCCGCCCGCGCCTGGGCGGCATCGGCGACTGGGTGGCCCGAGAGCTCGAGGAGGCCACCGGTGTGGAGTCCCGCGCCACCGTCCTCGGCCACATCCAGCGCGGCGGCGACCCGTCCGCCACGGACCGTGTGCTCTCCACCCGCTTCGGCATGCAGGCCATGAAGCTCGTGGCCGAGCACCGCTGGGGCCAGATGGTGGCCGCCAACGGCACCGAGATCATCTCCGTGCCCATGTCCGCCGCCCTGTCCGGCCTGAAGAAGGTGCCGCTCGCCCGCTATGAGGAGGCCAGGGTCCTCTTCGGCCGCTGAGCGGATCCATGGCACTGCAGGAGCACACCCTCGCCCTGGTCGGCCTCGCCTGGGCCCGTGCGCTCGGGCTTCCCGACGACGGACTCGGCACCCTGGGCGTCTCACCCGCCACCGGCGCGGCCTCGCCAGGCCCGGTCTCAGGCCTCCCGTCCGCCGTCCCCTCGGCACGGGCGGCGGGGGCGCCGGGCGGCGCCCGGCGCGTGGAGGTCGTCCTCGACGACGGGGCCGTGCTGCCCGGCCAGGGCGAGCGCGTGGCGACCGTCCTCCGCCTGGGCGAGGCGGCCGTCGTCGTCGGCCCGCAGTGGTTCGTGACGGCCTGCCGGGACCTGGACGAGGAGGTGCTGGCGCTCGAGTCCACACTGCTGCGGATCGGCGCGGCGCACGGGGTGCGTTCGTGCGGCGAGCACACCCTCTACTACGCGGACGAGGCGCCGGAGGTGGACCCCGCGCAGTCGATCGCGGTGTCCTTCGACTCCGCCCACGCTCTGGAGGTCGGGGCGCTCTGCCCTGCCGACGACGTCACGGCCGCCGCGCTGCCGCAGTGGGACCACACGGCCGCCCTCGTCCCGGTCGTCGAGGACGGCCGGAGCGGCGGTGCGGCCTGCGCGGCCGCCGGCTACGACGTGTTCTCCGGGATCGTGGCGCGCCTGGGCGTGCTCACCGTGCCGCACCTGCGCGGCAGGGGGCTGGGCACCTATGCCGCCGCGTCGGCGATGGAGTCGGCCTGGCTGGACGGGCTGGTGCCCTCGGCGCGGGTGCCGGAGGGACACACCATGGCCCACCACATCGCCGTGGCGGTGGGCATGGAGCCGCTGGGGACGCAGACGTCCGTCACCTGGGGGCCGGGCGCCTGACGCGCGGCGCCTGAGCCTGTGGTCGGCGCGGCACAGCCGGAACACCATGCCGGCCTCCCGGCCTGCGGTCAGCGGCGGCGCACGTCAGGACGGCCGACGACCTGCCCGGCGTCCGGGGCCACGAGGACCTCCTGCAACGCGGCGACGTGCCCGGCGCCGCCCTCGGAGTCGTCGCGGACGATCAGCTGGGCGTCCACCGGAACCGAGCGCTTCACCAGGGCCAGGCCGAGGTGGCCTGCCTCGTGGTGCTGGCCCACGGAGGTCAGCACGCCCACCGGGCGGGCGGCGGCGCGGGCCTCCTCGGTGTCCGGCTCGGGCCGCACGATCACCGGCGCCCCGGGGGCCGGGAAGGCATGGCCGGAGCCGTCCATCAGCAGCTGCACGAGACGGCGCGGCGGACGCCCGAGGTTGTGCACCCGGGCAATGGTCTCCTGACCGCGGTAGCACCCCTTCTCCAGGTGCACGGCCGTGCGCAGCAGGTCCAGCTCGTGCGGCAGCGCCTTGGCGTCCGCGTCCACGGACGGGCGGGGGCGGCCTGCGGCGATGCGCAGGGCCTCGGCGGCCGACGTGCCGGCCAGGGACCAGCCTGCCAGCTCCCCCTCGCCGAGGCGGGCGGCGGTGGCGAGGAGGTCGTCCCGGGTCACGAGGTACTCGCGCCAGGACCAGTCCTCGCCGGGATGGTCGGGGCCGGAGTAGGCCCAGCCGCCCGGGGCGACCTCGGGCCACGGGTCGATCCACACGGTGCGGTCCTCCCAGCCCGGGACGGCCGCGGTGGCGCCCACGACGGCGACGGTGCCGGTGTGGCGGCGCAGCGTGACCTCGTGGGCGAAGCGCATGCGCGTCAGCCAGTCCAGCAGCGCCTGCTCGTCCGCCCTGTCCAGGGTGAGCCAGCAGGCGGCGCCGTCCTCGAGCAGGTGGACGCCGTGCTCGATGCGGCCGTTGGCGTCCAGGAAGAGGGCCTCCGTGCTGGTGCCGGGCCGCGCCTGGGACAGGTGCTGGGTGGTCAGGGTGTGCAGCCACTCCAGCCGGTCGGGCCCGGAGACGGACAGGACGGCGCGGTGGGACAGGTCCACCAGTGCCCTGCCGCGGTCCAGCGCGCGCTGTTCGCGCAGCGGGGCGCCGTAGTGCGCGGCGACGCCGGCGTCGGGCCTCTCGCCCTCGACGGCACCGGCGGCGGGGCCCTCCGCCGCGGACAGCGGAGGCTGCAGGAGCGGGCTGCGATACGCGGCGGCGGACATCAGCGTGGACGCTTCGCGTGCGGGGACAGGCGACCCTCGGAGCGGTCCGGCATGCGGTCGAGGATCGCGGAGGCGTGGGCCTCGAGGTCGTGCTCCTCGGCGGCCGCGGTGTCCCAGCGCCAGAAGAGCTGGTTGTTCACGAGGCCCGCCATGCGGGTGGCACGGTGGTAGTCGCCGGCGGCCGAGCCGCGCAGCACCGCGTCCGTGGCGAGCTGCAGCTGCGGGCCCTTGATGCGGCCGTAGTACAGCTCGGACATGGAGCCGGGGTGCGTGATGGTGGCGGTCAGGCCGAAGGCCTCGCCCTCGCCGCGCAGGGACTCGACGTCCTCGGCGGAACGGTAGGCGGGGACCACGTCGGCCGGGACCATGCCGGGGCCGACGTCGCCGTCGCGGCGGGGGCGGTCCACCTGCCAGAACCCGGACTCGACGGTCAGCGGGCGCAGCAGGGTGCCGTCCTCCTCGCAGATCCAGGACTCGGCGCGGTACTCCAAGAACGGCAGGCCGTACTCCGTGAAGTCGACGCGCTGGTAGAAGATCTCGGTCCCCTCGGCGCCGTCGCCGAGGCGCCCCTGCCCCTCCCAGGAGCCGATGAGCCAGGAGAGCGGAGCGAGTTCGGGGGTGAGGTCGTACGGGAGCTCGGTGGCCATGGAGACGTCGGTCTCGCGTTCAGGTCACCGTGCGGCCGGATCCCGGCCGCACGGGGACCTCAGCGCTGGCCCTTGAAGAGGCCGCCGATGACCAGGGCGGCCACGCCGGCCATGCCCAGGGAGGCGAGGCCCACCAGGCCCAGGAAGAAGATCTCGAGTGCAAGAAGGTTGTCCATGGCGGCCAGTCTAGCCGCCCTCCTCGCCTCGATCAGCCCAGGAGCGCGAGGATGACGTGGCCGATGACGCCGGCAGCGCCGACGGGTGCCATCGCCAGGGCGAAGCCGGCCCGCCGCGGACGCAGGGTGGTGGCCACGGGACGGTCCTCGGGACGCGGCTTCGCAGACGGCGCGGTGGCCGCGGTGAGCGCGACCAGGGTGCTGGAGGCCAGTGCCGCGACGGCCGCGATCGCAAGCTTGCGCGGCTCGGCGTCCAGGACCAGGCCCGACGCCACGGCGATCAGCACGGACAGCGGGATGAGCACGGCCGCCAGGGTGCCCGGACGGCCCTGCATCCAGGGTGTCAGGCCGAGCAGGGACACCAGGGCGACGGTGGCGCCGATGCTGAGCAGCAGGATGGGGGCGAGCGGCAGGGCGTTCCACTGGGCCAGCGCGGCCCAGCCGGAGGTCATCACCACGATCATGACGCCGCCCATGGTGGCCACGGTGGACTCGAGGCGCAGCGGCCGTCCGGTCCCGCGGAAGAGCTGGACCATGAACGCCGCGATCACGCCCCAGCCCGCCACGACGGCCATCGGCTGGAAGAGGCCGAGCGCGCCCTTCTCCGGCTCGCCGAGGCCGACGTGGCCCCAGAGCAGGGTGAGGCCCAGGCTCACGAGGCCGACGACCGCCAAGGTGACGGACAGGGAGATCCGGGCCGGGGACCCGAGCTGACGGGGCCATCCCCAGGCGATCACGAGGATCACCACGATGGCGACGGCGGAGACCGCGAGGGGTCCCACGAACGCGGCCGCGCTGAGCACGACCGCCGCGAGGGCGGCGGCCAGGGCCATCGACAGTCTCATCACAGCCCCCATCCTGCCAGGTCGCGGGGCCACCGCCGAGCGTCACGCCAGTGGACACGGTGGGCACCGCCGCTGCGGGCGGACGTACAGTGTCACCGGACATTCGGCATGCGGTGTCCGCGAACCGGTGTCCAGGAGCGAAGGGAGTGCGGCCGTGGCGCATGTGGTGCTGCTCACCGATGCGGAAGACGGACTCGGCGACCTCACCGAGCACCTGGACCTGCTCGGCCACACCGTCACCGCGCGTCCCCGCCGCGCCTCGGCCGCCGCAGGCGTCCCCGCGGCGGACGCCGTCTTCGTGGACGCCCGTACGGACCTGTCCGGCGCCCGCACCGTCTGCACGGACCTCGCGGCGCTGGCCGCCCACCTGCCCGTGGTGGCCGTGTTCCACGACGCCGGCCTGAGCGCCGTCTCCGCCCGCTGGCAGGTCGCCGACATCCTGCTCACCACCGCCGGCCCGGCGGAGGTGGAGGCACGCCTGCGCCTGGCCACGGCGCGCAGCGGGCCGCAGGGAGGGCACGAGCCGGACGAGATCCGCGCCGCCGACCTGGTGGTGGACGCCGCCGGCTACACCGCCCGCGTCCACGGGCAGCCGCTGAACCTCACCTACAAGGAGTTCGAGCTGCTGAAGTTCCTGGCCCAGCATCCGGGCCGCGTCTTCAGCCGCGAGCAGCTGCTGCAGGAGGTCTGGGGCTACGACTACTTCGGCGGCACCCGCACCGTGGACGTGCACGTCCGCCGCCTGCGCGCCAAGCTCGGCCCGGACCACGAGCAACTGATCAGCACAGTGCGCAACGTCGGCTACCGCTTCGACGCCCGCACCGCCTGAACCGCACGTAGTGTGGAGGGCATGACCGACCCCTCCGTGCCCGACGTCCGTGTCCTGACCGACCCCGGCCACGTGCCCGCCGCCGCGGTGCTCGCCCTGGCCGACGCGGCCCGCGCCGCCGACGGGCATCCCCCGCTGTCCGACCAGACCCGCGTGCACGTGCAGCGCGGCACCGCGCTGGCCGTGCTCCTGACCGGACCCGACGAGGCACCGGACGGCGCCGCCGTCCTGGCCCCCGAAGGCGAGGGCGCGGTCCTGGAGCTGGTCGTGCACCCCGACGCCCGCCGCCGCGGCGTGGCGACGGCGCTGGCCGGGGAGGCGGCCGTCGTCGTGGAGCAGAGGGGACTGCAGGAGGCGGTGAGCGTCTGGGCCCACGGGATGCTGCCGGGGGCGGCCGAGCTGGCCGCCGCCCACGGGCTGACTCCGGTGCGCGAGCTGCGCCGGATGGCCGTGGACTCGTCCGTCCTCGCTCCGCTGACCGCCCCGGAGCTGCCGGAGGGCGTGCGGCTGCGCCCCTACGTCCCCGGCACGGACGACGCCGCCTGGCTCGAGCTCAACGCCGCCGCCTTCGCGGACCATCCGGAGCAGGGCTCGCTGACGCAGGCCGACCTGGAGGACCGCCGCAGCGAGGACTGGTTCGACGCCGCCGGCTTCCTGCTGGCCGAGCGCGAGGCGGACGGCACCCTGCTCGGCTACCACTGGACCAAGGCCGAGGGCGACGGCACGGTCGGCGAGGTCTACGCCGTCGGCGTCTCCCCGGACGCGCAGGGCCTGGGCCTGGGCCGCGCACTCACCGTGGCGGGCCTGGTCCACATGCGGGACGGCGGCGCCCGGCGCGTGGACCTCTACGTGGACGCGGACAACACCGCCGCCGTCCGCCTCTACGAGAAGCTCGGCTTCGTGCTCGACGCCGCGGACGCGCAGTACCGGCGCGTCTGAGCGCCTCTCGCCACTATCCTTGAGCCGACGGTTCCGTGGCCCAGGCCGTCGTAGGATTCCACGCCCGGGACCGCCCGCAGACCGAACGGAGCACCATGCCGACGTCGCAGACCGCCCTCACCGCCGCGCGCGCCACCGTGGGACACCACGTTCCCGCGCCCCGGGCCGAGGTGCTGGCCGCCGGTGTCCTGCCCTGGCGGACCGGCCCGAGCGGCCTCGAGGTCATGGTCATCCACCGCCCCCGCTACGACGACTGGTCCTGGCCGAAGGGCAAGCTCGACCCCGGGGAGACGCTGCCGGAGTGCGCCGTCCGCGAGGTCCGAGAGGAGACCGGCCTGCGCGTGGCCCTGGGCATCCCGCTGGCCGTGACCCGCTACGAGGTCATGAACCGCGGCGGCAAGCCCGGAACCCGCCCCAAGGAGGTCTGGTACTGGGCCGCCGAAGCCGGCCGGCAGAAGGGCCAGGCCGACGGAGACGAGGTGGACGAGCTGCGCTGGGTCTCCCCTGCAGCCGCGCGCCGTCTGCTCACCAACGCCACGGACCGTCAGCCGCTGGACGCCCTCGAGGCAGCCTACGGCGAGCGCCGCCTGCGCACCGTCCCCCTGGTGCTGCTCCGGCATGCCAAGGCCAAGCCCCGCTCCTCCTGGTCCCGCGCCGAGGAGGACCGGCCGCTCGCCGCCACCGGCCGCCGTCAGGCGCTGGCCGACCGGCGGCTCCTGACCGCCTGGGCCCCGGAGAAGCTGTTCTCCTCCCCGTGGCGCCGCTGCGTGGAGACGCTCGCACCGCTGGTGAAGGACACCCGCCTGCCCGTGAAGTACAAGGCCTCCCTCACGGAGGCCGGCGCCAAGGACAACCCGAAGAAGACCCGGCGCGTGATGCGTGGCCTGCTGGAGAAGCGCCGCGCCCTGGTGGTGTGCTCCCACCGACCCGTGCTGCCGGAGCTGCTGCAGGAGATCGAGGCGATCACCGCGCACCCGGACGTACTCAAGGCCCTGCCCGCCGAGGACCCGTACCTGCGCCCCGGCGGCGTGCTGGTGGCGCACCAGGGCCTGAACCAGGGCGGCCGCGTGGTGGCACTGGAGTGCTACGACCCGGCGGACGGTTGACGGGACACCGTCCGGCGTGGTGGCCGCCGGCGGACGGTTGACGGGGCCGCGGCGCCTCCGGGCGGCCCGGCGTGGTGGCCGCCGGCGTGCCGCCGACCGTTGAGTCGCGCGTCACAGGCGGTCTAGTCTTCACGCATGGACACCGTGAACCGCCCCGAACTGATCGTCCACGACCGCCTGAAGCTGACACGCGACCCGGACCGCGGCCGCTTCGAGCTGCGCCAGGACGACACCTTCATCGGCTTCGAGGGCTACACCGTGGACGAGATCCCCGCCGAAGACGACGCCCAGGGCCAGGCCCGCACCGTGGTGCGCCTGCAGCACACGATCATCGACGAGGCCTACGGCCGGAAGGGCTACGCCCGCGCCCTGGTGACGATGGTCCTGCAACGGCTGGCCGCCGAGGGCGAACAGATCGTCCCGGAGTGCACCTACGTGCAGCAGTACCTGGCGCGCTACCCGGAGTTCCGCGAGCTCGTCTACGAGGGCTGAGTCCTCGGCTGCCTCCGCGACGACGGCCGCGCACCTTGGCTGTGTGCGCGGCCATCGTCGTGTCCGGACCGTGACGCCCCGCCCCCTTCCGCATGTATCAATGTGTTGATACATTGATACATAACAAGGTGGCGTCGACGGGGCGCCGCAGACCGGAGGGAGTGACCGACCATGCAGCTGTTCCTGCTGACCTCGCTGTTCGGGGTCGCCGTGTCGATCGCCGTCGTCTACGCGGTGATCCGCCTGTTCACCAACAGCGCGCAGCGCGACCCGCTCCAGGCCGCCCGCTCCCACGGCATGGTGACGGCGCTCATCGCCCTGTTCGCCGCCACCGGCTCAGGACTGACGAGCCTGGTGTTCGTCGAGGATCCGCCCTGGGCCGCGGGAGCATCCGACGCCCCTGCCGGCCCAGGCGCCTTCCCGGTGTCCGCGGTGCCGTTCGACGTCGGCTTCAACGCCCTGGCCCCCGTCCTCTGGCTGCCAGTGGTCTACTGGATCGCCCAGCGCACCTGGCCGACCCCGGTCGCCCCCACCCGCAGCGCACGCCTCACCGCTCGGTCCTGGCGGGAGTACCTCCCACCCCGTCTGACGATCGTCACCGGCGTGGTCGCACTGGTCTCCGTGGCCGCCGCCCTGATGCTCCTGCCCACCGACGGCCGGCCGCTGACGACGGCCGACACGGGCGTCAGCGGCCCGGACGGGATGTCCGAGACCTTCGTGCGGGACCCGGGTGTGCGCAGCGGCGCGCTGGTGACCCCGTGGCTGCTCGGATTCGTGCTCCTGGCCTGCCTCTGCGGCGCACTGGCGGTCGCCGCCGTCGTCCGCCGGCGCTCCCTCTCAGGGCTCACCCCGGCCCAGGACGACGCCGTCCGGCACGTGGCCGTCAACCGCATCCTGCGCACTCTGACCGTCGTCCTTCTCTCCGTGCCCGTCGCCGTGGACAACGCCTTCGGGTCCCAGGAGCCGAACCGGATGGGGCCCTTCACCGTCTGGTCGCTGGCCGCGGTCTTCGCTGTGGCCCTGGCGATGCTCGTGTGGACCTCGCCCCAGGTGAGGGTGCTCCGTCAGGACGCGGCGCACCACGTGTACGAGGACGCCACCGGGGAATGGGTGGAGGTCCCCCGCGGCCCCGGCACCCTGAGCGATGTCATCCAGCTGCGCCACACGGCCGCCGCGGTCGTCCTCCCGCTCGCCGCGCTGACGACGGTGGCGATGTTCGTGCTGCCGATGCAGGCCTCCCTGGAGGGCTCCGCCGTCGGGTCGCCCGTCCTCTTTGTGCTGGCGGCGTTCGCCCCCCTGTCCGTGCTCTGGGTCGGCTACCTGCTGGCCGAGTTCGTGCTGCGCATGAAGCACACCGACCGCACCGCCACCGCCCGCACCCGCGGCGTCCGCGCCTCCACCTGGCGCGTCGTGCTCTTCGGCGTCGTCGCCACGGCCGGTCTCGTGGCCGTCGGCTGGGCCGTCCGGGAGGAACGCGCCCTCGCCCGCGTCGGCGTCGACGCAGTCCCGCTGGCCGTCGCCATGCTGTCCGCCCTCCTGGTGATCGGGGTGCTCACCGCGATCGGCGTGCGGGTCTGCCTCCGCCGCCACCCGCTGACCCGCACCTCCGCGCTCATGGACCGCCGCATGCGCCGCCGCACCGCGGACCGCATGGTCGGCATCGGCACCACCGGCATGCTGATGGTCTTCGCCACCGCCGTCGGCCAGCTGGTGATGCCCATGTCCGTCGCCCCGCTGCTGTACCTCCTCGCCGTCATCCCCGCCCTGCTCCCCAGCACCTCCCTGGTCCGTCCGATCGGCGACGCCCAGGACCCGGCCGACGGCTCGGACGGACCAGAGGACGGAGGCCACCGGCCGTCGTCGGGAAGGCCCGAGGCGACCGGAGGGCCGGTGGCCGCGGGAGCGGAGGCGCGCCGATGAGCCACCCCGTCTCCCCACAGCCGCCGGCCGGCCCGGCCGAGATCGCCATCGACCTGGAGTCCGCGACGCCGCCCTACGAGCAGGTGCGTCGGCAGATCTCGGTGGCCGCCTCCTCCGGGGCACTGCCGCCGGGCACCCGGCTGCCCTCGGTGCGCGCCCTGGCCGCGGACCTGGGCATCGCCCCCGGCACCGTGGCCCGCGCCTACAAAGAGCTCGAGGCCGCCGGCGTGGTGGTCACCGCAGGACGCCGCGGCACCGTGATCGCCGAGGACGCGCCCGCCACCGAGGCGGCGGCCGTGGTGGCCGCGCTGCGTCAGGCCTCCGCCCTGGCCCGCGGCGCCGGCTGGGACCGGAGCCGCTGGGAGCGGGAGGCCGGGCGCGCCTGGGGCTGAAGGCCTCCAGGGTTCCCGGAACCGCCGGAATCAGCCGATTCTGCGGACTCGCTACGATGGTCCGGTGACCATTCCGACCCCCTACGAGGACCTGCTCGCCGAGGTGCTGGCAGACGGCGCCCTCAAGGGCGACCGCACCGGCACCGGCACGCACAGCGTGTTCGGCCGGCAGCTGCGCTTCGACCTGGCCGACTCCTTCCCGCTGATCACCACCAAGCGCGTCCACTTCAAGTCCGTGGCGCTCGAGCTGCTGTGGTTCCTCCGCGGCGACTCCAACGTCCGTTGGCTGCAGGAGCGCGGCGTGCGGATCTGGAACGAGTGGGCGGACGAGAACGGTGACCTCGGCCCGGTCTACGGCGTCCAGTGGCGCTCCTGGCCCACGCCGGACGGTGGGAGCATCGACCAGATCGCGAAGGTCGTGGAGTCACTGCGGACGAACCCGGACTCACGCCGGCACATCGTCACCGCCTGGAACCCCGCCGAGGTGGAGGACATGGCCCTGCCCCCGTGCCACGCGCTCTTCCAGTTCTACGTGGAGCCGCCGCAGGACGGCGGCCCCGGACGGCTGTCCTGCCAGCTCTACCAGCGCTCGGCGGACCTCTTCCTCGGGGTCCCGTTCAACATCGCCTCCTACGCCCTGCTCACCGTGATGATGGCGGAGCAGACCGGCCTGCGCCCCGGCGAGTTCGTGTGGACCGGAGGCGACTGCCATATCTACGCCAACCATGTAGACCAGGTCCGCGAGCAGCTGAGCCGCGAGCCCTACCCGTACCCGCGGCTGCGCCTGACCCGCCGCCCCGAGTCGATCTTCGACTACGCCTACGAGGACATCGAGCTCGTCGACTACCGCCACCACCCGACCATCACGGCGCCGATCGCCGTCTGAGCCGCCCTCCCCGAGACCCGCAGGACCACAGGAGCATCCGCAGCACCGTGAACGACGCCGCCCACCACCGCACCTCCCCCGCCGGCAGCCCCAGCCGCATCGGCATGATCTGGGCCCAGAGCCCGGACCGCGTCATCGGCCTCGACGGGGGCATGCCGTGGCACCTGCCGGAGGACCTGAAGCACTTCAAGGACCGCACCCTGGGCCACCCCGTGGTCATGGGCCGCCGCACCTGGGAGTCCTTCCCGGAGCGCTTCCGGCCGCTGCCGGACCGCACGAACATCGTGGTCTCCCGCACCCTGGACGCGGACGACGCCGCCGGGGACGCCGTGCGCGCCACCGGCGCCGTGGTGGCCGCAGACTTCGGGGCGGGTCTGCACGCGGCCTCCGAGGCCGACGGCCTGGACCTGGTCTGGGTCATCGGCGGCGCCACCCTGTACGAACAGGCCCTGGACGTGGCCACCCTCGCCGAGGTCACCGTGATCGACACGGACGTCTCCGGCGATGCCCATGCCCCCGCCCTGGACGCCCGCTGGAGACTCACGCAGGCCGACCCGTCCCCGGACGGCTGGCACACCTCCGCCGAGGGCCTGCGCTACCGCTTCGAGCGCTGGGAGCGCCCGGCCTGAGCCGGACGTCACGTCTGCTCTCCGCATTCCGTCCGTGCACCCCGTCGAGAAGGAGCATCCATGAGCCCCACCCCGACCTCCCAGAACGACCCCAAGCCGTTCTTCGACAAGGACATGCTGTCCTTCCTCGCGCTGATCGCCTTCCCGATCCTGGCGCTCGTCTCCGCCGTCTTCGGCCTGATCCTCGTGGTCCAGGGCCACATCCTCGGCGGCCTGGTGTTCCTGCTGGTCCTCACCCAGGCCTTCGCCATCGGCGGTCTTATCGTGTGGACGCGCCGACGCCGCCCGCGGGACTGACGGATACGGTGGAGGCATGACCGTCCACGCACAGACCGCCGCAGCCCCCGCCGATGCCGCCGCCCTGCCCGCCGTGGGCCTGGTGGGCTGGCGCGGCATGGTGGGATCCGTCCTCATGCAACGCATGGGTGAGGAGGGCGACTTCGCCCGCATCCACCCGGTCTTCTTCTCCACGTCGAACGCCGGCGGCACCGCCCCGGCCTTCGCCGGCATGGACGGGGACCCCGGCACCCTCAAGGACGCCTATGACGTCGAGGCGCTCAAGGCCCTGCCGATCATCGTCAGCACCCAGGGCGGCGACTACACCAAGGCCGTGCACGGCACGCTCCGCGCCGCCGGCTGGGACGGCCTCTGGATCGACGCGGCCTCCACCCTCCGCATGGAGGACGACGCGATGATCGTCCTGGACCCGGTGAACCGTTCCGTGGTCGACGCCGCCCTGGAGGCGGGCACCAAGGACTTCGTGGGCGGCAACTGCACCGTCTCCTGCATGCTCATGGGCCTGGGCGGCCTGTTCACCGCCGGCCTCGTGGAGTGGGGCACGGCCATGACCTACCAGGCGGCCTCCGGCGGGGGCGCCCGCCACATGCGCGAACTGCTGAACCAGTTCGGCGCCCTGCACGGCGAGGTCGCCGGAGAGCTGGAGGACCCGGCCTCCGCGATCCTCGAGATCGACCGGAAGGTGATCGAGCTGCAGCGCTCCGGCCGCCTGGACGCCAGCCAGTTCGGTGTCCCGCTCGGCGGCTCGCTCATTCCCTGGATCGACTCGGACCTGGGCAACGGCACCTCCCGCGAGGAGCTCAAGGCCTACGACGAGACCAACAAGGTCCTCGGCCGCACCGGCGCGGATCGCATCCCCTTCGACTCCCTCTGCGTGCGCGTGGGCGCCATGCGCTCGCACTCCCAGGCCCTCACCCTGAAGCTCACGAAGGACGTCCCGCTGGACGAGATCGAGCAGATCATCGCCGAGGGCACCGAGTGGGCCAGCGTCGTCCCGAACGACAAGGAGTCCACCGTGGCCGAGCTGACCCCGGTCGCGGCCACCGGCACGCTCCGGATCCCCGTGGGACGCCTCCGCAAGCTCACCATGGGCCCCGAGTACCTGTCCGCCTTCACCGTGGGCGACCAGCTCCTGTGGGGTGCCGCCGAGCCGCTGCGCCGCATGCTGATGATCGCCACCGGCAACCTCTGACGCTCCCCGCACCGGAGCGTCCATCCGAAGGGACGACGACGGCCGGTCACCTTCCGCGGAAGGCGACCGGCCGTCGTCGCGGGTACGCCGTAGGCGCCGAACCCTCTGGCTCGCCGAACCAGAGACTCTGGCCCCTTCAGGCGACGCTGAACCCACCAAACCCTCTGGCTCGCCGAACCAGAGACTCTGGCCCCTTCAAGCACGGTCGAAGCAGCCGAAGCTTCTGGTTCGGCGCAGGGCGGGGGTTCAGAGGGAGGTGCCGATGATCATCGGTTCGGCGTGCAGCTCGACGCCGAAGCGCTCCTTCACACCGTCCCGAACGGTGCGGGCGATCGTGAGGATGTCCTCGGTGGAGGCGTCCCCGCGGTTGGTGATCGCCAGGGTGTGCTTCGTGGACAGGGAGGCACGGCCGCCGGCCAGGCCCCGCCCGTCCGCGCCGCGGCCGTCCACCTCGCCCTCACCCGGGACGACGTCCGGCAGGCCGAAGCCCTTCTTGAATCCGGCGTGGTCGATCAGCCAGGCGGCGGAGAGCTTGACCAGTTCGGTGCCGTCCTCTGCGTGGCCGACGCCGAACGCCGGGGCTCCCTCCGGCAGGCGGGCGCGCACGGAGGCCGGGACGATCGGATTGGTGAAGTAGGAACCGGTGGACCAGGTGTCCCGGTCCGCGGGGTCGGACACCATGCCCTTGGAGCCGCGCAGTGCCAGCACGTTCTCGCGCACGGTCGCCAGCGGGGCGTGGGTGCCCTCCTCCACGTCCAGGGCCTTGGCGAGCTGGCCGTAGCGGACCGGGGCCGTGGCCTCGGCGCCGTGGGCGGCACGCAGCAGCTCCAGGTCGATGGACAGCACGATCCAGCGCGGGGACGGGGCGCCGCCGGCGGTCATGGAGCGCTTGATGATGGAGTCGCGGTAGCCGAAGCGCAGGTCCTCGGCGCCGAGCTCCACGACCTGCCCGCACTCGCGGTCCAGGGCCCGGACGGAGCGCAGCACCTGGGAGATGTCCGCGCCGTAGGCGCCGACGTTCTGCACCGGGGTGGCGCCGGCCGATCCCGGGATGCCGGACAGGGCCTCGATGCCCGCCAGCTCGTGCTGCACGGACCAGGCGACGGCGTCATCCCACACGTGGCCTGCGGCGATGCGCACGACCACGGCGGTGCCCTCGGCACCGGCATCCGCGTCCCCGGAGAGGACCTCGATGCCGGTGAAGGCCATCTGCACCACGGTGCCGTCGAAGCCGGCGTCCGCCATCAGGGTGTTGGAGCCTCCGCCCAGGACGAACAGGGCCTCCCCCGCGGCGTCCGCGGCGGTGATGGCCTGGACGGCCTGCGCCTCGGTCTCGGCGCGGACCCAGTTCCTGGCCGCACCGCCGACGCCGGTGGTGGTGTGGTCCGCCAGGCGGCGGCTGGTGGTCGGCTCGCTCACGCGGCCTCTCCCTTCGGCAGGGCGACGACGGCCTGCGCCTTGGTGAGCGCGCGGGCGTCGTCGCTGCTGGTGACGGTGACCGCCAGGTCGATGCGGGCGGTCCCGGCCTCCGGGTCGACCTTGCCGACCTTGCCGGTGACCTGCAGGACGGCGCCGGGGACGCAGGAACCGTCCTCCGCGAGCCGACCGGTGGTGTCCTCGACCGGGACCATGGCGGTGAAACGGGTCTGGTAGTCCACCACCCGGGCCGGGTCGCCGACCCAGTCGGTGACCAGCTGCACCGCGGTGCCCATGGTGAGCATGCCGTGGGCGATCACGCCCGGCAGGCCCACGGACGTGGCGAAGGACTCGGACCAGTGGATCGGGTTCAGGTCTCCGGACGCGCCGGCGTAGCGGACCAGGTCCGCGCGGGTCAGGTGCACAGTGCGGGTGCCGATCACGGCGCCCTTCTCCAGGCCCTCGAGCTGCGGGGCCGGGACGGCCTGGGCGTGCGCAGCGGTGTTCTCGGTGCTCATGCGTCGGCCTCCTCGTCGTCCGCACGGACCAGCAGGGTGGAGGTCACGGTGCTCAGCGGGGCACCGGCACCGTCCACGATCTCGGTGACGGTGGTGACCATGGAATTGCCGCCGAGCTGCTTCACGGAGGCGATGGACACCGTGGCGGTGACCTCGTCCCCCGCGGTCAGCGGACGGGTGTGGGTGAAGCGCTCCTCAGCGTGGACCACACGGGAGAAGTCGATGCCGACCTCCGGATCCTCCACCACCGCGGCCTCCGCGCGCTGGGCGACGACCACGGCGAAGGTCGGCGGGGCCACCAGGTCCGCGTGGCCGAGGGCGCGGGCGGCCTCGACGTCGTGGTGGGCCGGGTGCGTGGCCTGCACGGCGGCGGCGAATCCGCGGATCACCTCACGGGACACCTGGTAGGGCTCGGCCGGCGGGTACTGCCGGCCGGCGGCCTCGGGGTTGACGCTCATGCGCTCCTCCTCGTCTGACGGTTCGCGGGCGCTGATTCAGCCTACCGGCGGGAACCGCGCGCGCCACCGTTCCGTGCGACGTCGCGGGCCGCACGGTTGCGGGCGGCGTCCCGGAACCGCACCGTCTGCGCGGTGAGGTGGCAGAGGACGCCCGCACCGAGGATCGCCAGCGCGGTCCAGGACAGCGGCAGCCGCTCGGTCAGGGCGCCGACGACCGCCAGGACGATGCCCACGAGGAACAGGGCCGAGCCGGTCAGGACAAGGCGGCGGTAGAGGTGCGAGCCGTTGTCCCACATGCCGGCCATGCCGGTGGACTGCGGACGGTGCTGCTGGGAAGAGGGCATGCCCACGAGTCTACGAGGCACCGGCCGGCGCGGCAGGGCGACCGGCGCTGCGCCCGGGGTGCCGCCGCGGCAGGACGTCCGGGAGCGCGACCGGGGGGGTGCCCGGGCGGGTGCCTCAGCACCGGAACCGGCCCCAAGACGCTCGTAGACCACGAAAGCCCGGGCCACCGCGAGAGGCCCCGAGACGACGAGAGGGCCCGGCCTGTCGGCCGGACCCTCTCCGATGCGGTAGCGGCGGGGGGACTCGATCCCCCGACCTCACGATTATGAGTCGTGCGCTCTAACCAGCTGAGCTACGCCGCCACGACATGAGAACGCCCGTGCTTCCAGCGGATATGTGCCGAAAGAACGGGCTCCCATGTCAGAGCCCCGACCGGGAATCGATCCCGGGACCTCCATCTTACCAAGATGGCGCTCTACCACTGAGCTATCGGGGCAACGAGATGAAACTCTATCAGCGCGCTGCGCAGAGTTCCAAATCGCCTGCGGCGTCCCGGCGGACGGTCCTGACGGCCCCGCCCGGCCGGATTCCGATCAACGCACGATCAGCGCTGCGGGCGGCGGCCGAAGCGCTTCGGACCGGAGCCGCGTCCACCCTTGCTGCCGCCGAATCCACCGCGTCCGCCCTTGTCAGAGCCGAACCTGCCGCGGCTTCCACCGCGCTTGCCGTGGTCGGCTCCGCCGCGGCGGCCGCCGTCGCGACCCCACGAGTCATCGCCGCGGCCGCGGCCGTCCCGGCCGTCGCCGGCACCCCGCTCGCGGCGCCGGTCCGCACTCCAGCGGGGCTTCTTCCCGGTGTGATTGTCCTCACGGTTCCTGCGGGCTGAAGGGTGACGGCCGTCGTCGCTCCCCTCCTCGCGCTCGCCGCGACCCCGGCGCTCGTCGCGTTCGGCACGATCGACGCGTCCGCCGCGGTCACCGCGGTCGAACCGGTCCTGGCGGCCACGGCCGCCACGGGGACCGCCGTGGCGGCGGCGCGGGCCGTCGTCGTGCCTTTCCGCGCGCTCGGCGCGGGTCGGACGGCCGGTGTCCAGGCGCAGGCCCAGGGGCCGGCCGTTGACCTCGGCCCGGGCGCCGGCCTCCAGCTGCTCCGGGGTGAGGTCCTTCGGCAGCTCGACGAGCGCGTGGTTGCCGCGCAGGTCGATGGCGCCGATGGCGTTGCCGGGCAGGCCGACCTCGTTGGCCAGGGCGCCCACGAGGTGGCCCGGCTTCACGCGGTCGTTGTGGCCCACGCCCACCCAGTAGGTCGCGTTGCCGGCCGCCGGCTCGCGGCGCGGGCCGCGGGAGCCTCGGCCGTCGCGCTCGCCGCGCTCCGGACGGTCTCCGCGGTCCCGGTCACGGCGGCCCTTGCCCCCGAACGGCGGCAGGTCCGGCTCCTCGGCCAGCAGCGGGCGGCCGTCCTGGACCATCATCGCGATGGCGGCGGCCACACGGTCCGGCTCGGCCTCGTTCCGCTCCACGTAGTCCACCACCATGTCCCGGAACACCGCGAGGTCCTCGTCCGCGGCGGTCTCGAGGGTGGCGGTGATGCGGTCGGCGAAGCGGGCCTTGCGGGCCTCGTTCACCTGGGCGATCGAGGGCAGCTGCATCTCCTCCACCGGCTTGCGGGTGGTCTTCTCGATCGAGCGCAGCAGGTAGCGCTCGCGCGGCGTGATGAACAGGACGGCGTCGCCGGAGCGGCCCGCGCGGCCGGTGCGGCCGATGCGGTGCACATAGGACTCGGAGTCGTGCGGGACGTCGTAGTTGACCACCAGGGAGATGCGCTCCACGTCCAGACCGCGGGCGGCCACGTCGGTGGCCACGAGGATGTCCACGCGGCCGGCCTTGAGGTCCTCCACGGTCTTCTCGCGCTGTTTCTGCGCGATGTCGCCGGAGATGGCCACCGCCTTGAAGCCGCGCTCGTTCAGGCGGCGGGTGAGGTCCTCGGTGCCGGCACGGGTGCGGACGAACGCGATGACGCCGTCGTGCTCCTCGGTCTCCAGGATCCGGGTGAACGCCTCGAGCTTCCACTGGTGGCCCACGATGAGGCAGCGCTGGCGGATGGTCGCGGAGGTGGTGGCCTGACGGGCCACCGCCACCTCCTGCGGGTCGTTCAGGTACTGCGCGGAGATGCGGCGAATGGCCGGCGGCATGGTGGCGGAGAACAGGGCGGTCTGCTTCGTCTCCGGAGTGGAGGCGAGGATGCGGTCCACCTCCTCGGCGAAGCCCATGCGCAGCATCTCGTCCGCCTCGTCCAGCACGAGGGTCTGCAGCTGGGACAGGTCCAGGGAGCCGCGCTCGAGGTGGTCGATCACGCGGCCCGGGGTGCCGACGACCACCTGGGCGCCGCGGCGCAGGCCGGCCAGCTGCGGGCCGTACGGGGAGCCGCCGTAGACGGCGAGCACGGAGACGTCGTCGATCTGCTGGGCGTAGGTGTCGAAGGCGTCGGCCACCTGGAGGGCCAGCTCGCGGGTCGGGGCGAGCACGAGCACCTGCGGGGCGTCGGCGCGGCCGTTCACGTCGGCGGACTCGGCCAGGCGGGACAGCACCGGCAGGGCGAAGGCACCGGTCTTGCCGGTGCCGGTCTGTGCCAGGCCGACCACGTCTCGGCCCTCCAGGATCAGCGGGATGGTCTGCTCCTGGATCGGGGACGGGGCGGTGTAGCCCAGCTCCTCGATCGCGGAGAGCACACGGGCGTCCAGGCCGAGGTCGATGAAGGACGTGCCCTCCGGCTCATCGGCCGGGACGGCCTCGGCAGCGGCATCCGCTGCGCCGGAGTCCTCGACGGTTTCGGCGGCGGTCTGGTCCGGGCGGACCTCGTCGTCGAGCGGGGTGTTCGGGGTGTGCGTCATGGCGGTCTCCTCTGTGTGGGGACGCGCAGGCGGACGCCGGGCCCGCTCCGGTCGCGTCTCGGAGTCGGTGCGGCGCTGCGCTGCTGGGGTGGAAACAAGGTCGGCCGGTCAGATCGGCACGTACCCCCACGGCGACGACGTTCGTCGCCTCTCAACACATCTGCGCCCTTATCAGCGCACACCGGCGTGGCATCACGCGTCCACGCTCACTCATCACAGGGGGAGAGTCCGGAACCGGAGTCCCCAGTCTATGCGCCCGCACCGGACCGGACACCCGTTAGGCTCGATTCCGTGGCAGAGAACACCAACGACCACCGTTTCGCCCGCGCCGCCGGACGCGCCGCCCGCGCCTTCCGTGAGCAGCAGCGGGCAGACAACGAGCGCCTCGCCGAGCGCCGCGTGCAGGAGCGTCAGGCGGACGAGACGCGCCTGGCCGAACGCCATGCGGCCAAGGAGCGCGCCCTGGACGAGCGCGACGAGCTCGAGGCCGGCCGCGTCCATCCGCTGCTGGGCCTGGCTCGCAAGTGGTGGACGGCGGCCACGCTCATCATCTTCGGCCTGGCCGCGGTGTTCCTGTTCAACGGCCTGCGCGCCCAGCGCGAGGGCGGCCCGGTCGTGGACCTCACCACGGGCATCGAGTCCGTCGGCGTGCTCGGCGGCGCCACGGGCCAGTTCGCCCTGGCCGGATTCGTCGCCGTGATCGGCCTGTTCACCCTGTGGGGCACCATCGCCCTCTACCGCCGGCGGGCGTCCGCCGTGAACACGCTCACCACCCTGGCCGTGCTGGTGGGCGTGCCGTCGCTGGTGCGCGGCAACGCGCTGCTGCTGATCATGACGGCCCTGTTCATCATCGGCGCCGTGCTCGTCTGGCTGCCTCCGGTCAAGTCCCGTCTGCGCAAGGGCAAGACGGCCCGGGCCGCCGAACGCGCTGCCGACCGCGTCGTCCGCTGACCTCTCCCCCACGCACGGACGAAGGGCGGGGTCGCCGTATTGGCGGCGGACCCCGCCCTGCGTCTGCACCTGCTTTCCGACGACGGCACCGCACCCTGGGTGCGTCCGTCGCCGGGGCCGGTGAGGACCCGTCGCCGACGGCAGGGCGAGGCGGAGCCGGCTCAGTCGAGCGGGGGACGGGCCGCGGCGATCTGCGGGGCGTGCGTGACGTCGTCGTACTCCATGACCTGACGGCCGCCGATCCACACCCGACGGGCGCGCTGCATGACGTCCAGCGGGTCACCGGACCACAGGACCAGATCCGCGTCCTTGCCCTCGGCCAGTGACCCGAGGCGCTCGTCCAGGCCGAGGACCTTCGCCGGGTTGATGGTGATCGAACGCAGCGCGGTCTCCCGGTCCAGGCCCTCCTTCACGGCCAGGGCGGCCTGGTAGACGAGGAAGTCGATCGGGATGACCGGGTGGTCGGTGATGATGCTGATCTCCACGCCCGCGCGGGCCAGACGGCCCGGGTTGCGCAGGGAGCGGCCGCGCAGCTCCGGCTTGGACTTGGTGGTGAACAGCGGGCCGATCAGCACGGGGATGTTCCGCTCGGCGAGGGTGTCGGCGATCGGGTGGGCCTCGGTGCCGTGGTCCAGGACGAGGTCGTAGCCGAACTCGTCGGCCAGGCGCAGGGCGGTGGCCACGTCGTCGGTGCGGTGGCAGTGCTGGCGCCACGGGATCTTCTTCTCCAGCACCAGGGCGAGGGCCTCCATGTGGGGGTCCTTGGCGAACGGCTTGCCGGACTCCTCGGCCTCGGCGCGGCGGGCCATGTAACCCTGGGCCTCCATGAAGGCCTTGCGGATGACGTAGGCGGTGCCCAGGCGGGTGGAGGGGGTGCGGTTCTTCTCCTTGTAGACGTTCTTCGGGTTCTCGCCGAGGGCGGACTTCACCCCGGCGGGGCTGCGCAGGACCATCTCGTCCACGGTGCGGCCGTGGGTGTGCATGGCCACAGCCTGCCCGCCGATCGGGTTGCCGGAGCCCGGGTTGACGTTCACGGTGGTGACGCCGCCGGCGAGCGCGTCCCGGAAGCCGGGCTCGTTGGGGTCCACGGCGTCGAGGGCGCGGACGCCGGCCATCACCGGGTCGGTCATCTCATTCACGTCCGCGGTGGAGCCGACCTCCCCCTCGGCATGCATGCCCAGGTGCACGTGGGCGTCCACGAAGCCGGGCAGCAGCCACTGGCCCTGGCAGTCGACGGTCTCGGCGCCGGCCGGGACCGGCACGTCCGGGCCGAGCGCGGTGATCTTCCCGTCCTCGACCACGAGGGTGCCGTCGAACGGCTCGGTCTCGATCGGGACGATGTGTGCATTGGTGAAGGCGAGGGTGCTCATGCCCTCCACCGTAGCGAGGAAGGATGATTCCCGAGCGCTCGATCCGATCCCCCAGCGCTCGTTCCGATCCCCCGGCGCTCGATCCGGTTCCCCGGCACTCGTTCCGATCCCCCAGCGCTCGTTCCGATCCCCCAGCGCTCGTTCCGATCCGGAGCACGCGAGGCATGCTCCGGATCGGATCGAGGCCTCGGTGGCCCCGGGGTTCCGAACGGGGCGCAGGCAGCCCGGGCGAAGGGCGCCAGCAGCCCGGGCGAAGGGCGCCAGCAGCCCGGGCGAAGGGCGCAGGCAGCCCGGGCGAAGGGCGCCGGCAGCCCGGGCGAAGGGCGCCAGCAGCCCGGGCGAAGGGCGCCAGCAGCCCGGGCGAAGGGCGCCGGCAGCCCGGGCAGCCCGGACAGAGTGCCCGGGCAGCCCAGGGAGAGTGCCCAGACAGCCCGGTCAGAGTGCGGAGATGGCCCGGTCCAGGTCGTCGATCAGGTCGGCGGCGTCCTCGATGCCCACGGACAGGCGCACGAGGTTGTCCGGGACAGCCAGCTCGGTGCCGGCCACGGAGGCGTGTGTCATCTCTGCCGGGTAGTTCATCAGGGACTCAATGCCGCCGAGCGACTCGGCCAGCTGGAACAGGCGGGTGGACTCGGCCACCTGCTTGGCCGCGGCCGCGCCGCCGGTGAACTGCACGGACACCATGCCTCCGAAGCCGCGCATCTGGCGGGCGGCCAGCTCGTGGCCGGGGTGGTCGGCCAGGCCCGGGTAGAGCACGCGTTCCACGCCGGGGCGGCCCTCCAGCCATTCGGCCACGGCCTGGGCGTTGGCGGCGTGGCGGTCCATGCGCACGCCCAGGGTCTTCAGGCCGCGGGTGGTCAGGTAGGCGTCCCACGGGCCGTTGACGGCGCCGGCGGCGAACTGCTGGAACTTCACGCGCTCGGCGAGGTCCGCGTCCGGAATCACCAGGGCGCCGCCGATGACGTCCGAATGGCCGCCGATGTACTTGGTGGTGGAGTGCACCACCACGTCCGCGCCGAGGGCCAGCGGGGTCTGCAGATACGGCGTGGCGAAGGTGTTGTCCACCACCAGCAGGGCGCCTGCGGCGTGGGCCACGTCGGCGATCGCGCCGATGTCCGAGACCTTCATCATCGGGTTGGAGGGGGTCTCCAGCCACACCAGCACCGGACCCTCGGCCTTCGCGGCGTCCACGGCCGCGGCGACCGTGGCCGCGTCCCCCATGTCCACCACGGCGTGCTTGACGCCCCACTTGGCCAGGACCTTGGTGATCAGGCGGTAGGAGCCGCCGTACACGTCGTTGCCCATCACGATCGTGGTGCCCGGCTCGGCCGCGCCCATGATCAGCGCGGTCTCGGCGGCCAGGCCGGAGGCGAAGGTCAGGGCGGTGGCCTGCGGCGCACCGTGCTCGTCCACGCCTGCCTCGAGCGCGGCCAGCTGCTCCTGCAGGGCGTCGCGGGTCGGGTTGGTGCCGCGGCCGTAGTCGTAGCCGCGGCGCAGCTGGCCGATCTTCACCGGCGCGTAGGTGCTGGACAGGTGCACCGGCGGCACCACGGCGCCGAAGACCTCGTCCAGGTGCTGTCCTGCGTGGACGGCGCGGGTGCCGAAGCCCTGCTCGCGGGCGGAGTCCTTCTGGGTGTTCTCGCTCATGTGCTCCATCCTCTCTCGGTCTCAGGCGGTGACGTAGGCCAGCAGGTCGTGCAGCGTCACGATCCCGGCCACCACTCCCCCGCGGGTCACCAGGAGGGTGTCCTCACACTGGAGGCGCTCGGCCACCTGACGCACGGTCGCGTGCGCGCCGACGATCGGCAGCATCGGACCCATCAGCGCCTCCACGGGGTCCCCGGCGGCCATGCGGCCGGACGCGAGCGCCGCGGAGAGCGCGCTGACGGTCACGGTGCCGCGGACCTCGCCGATGCGCAGGTCGTGGCGCGGCTCGGCCACCACGGGCAGGGCGTCCACGCCGTAGCGGTTCATGGTCGCGATCGCCTCGGCCACGGTGGTGGTCGGCGCGGCGGTCACCAGGGTCGGGACGGAGCCCGGGAACAGGTCCTCCTTGTCCGCGACGACGGCCCCCACCTCGTCCTCCCAGCGCGGGTCCGCCTGGGGCCGGGTCCCGGCGCCGCCGGCGCCGAGGGCGCCCTGAGCAGCCGAGGAGGAGGCGACGGGCGCGGCGGAGGCGGCGCCGTCGTCGTCCTTCACGGCCGAGCGGGAGCGGCCCTGCGCCCACTCCGGGAGGATCGTCTCCTGGCGGGCGTAGGACAGGCCGCGCTCGTCCATCCACGGGTCGTTGAAGATCTTGCCGAGGTAGCCGCGGCCGGAGTCCGGCAGGACGATCACCATGACGTCGTCCGGGCCGAGCTCCTTCGCGGCGCGCAGGCCGGCCACCACGGCCATGCCGGAGGAGCCGCCCACGAGGAGTCCCTCCTCGGCGGCGAGGCGGCGGGTCATGGCGAAGGCGGCGTCGTCGTCCACGGCGATGACCTCGTCCGGCACGTCCTTGTCATAGTTGCCCGGCCACATGTCCTCGCCGACGCCCTCGACGAAGTAGGGGCGGCCGGTGCCGCCGGAGTACACGGAGCCTTCCGGGTCCGCGCCGATGACGCGCACGGGGCCGGACGGGCGGTCCGCGGAGACCTCCTTGAGGTACCGGCCGGTGCCGGTGATGGTGCCGCCGGTGCCGGCGCCGATGACCACGTGGGTGACCGTCCCGGCGGTGTCCTCCCAGATCTCCGGCCCGGTGGTCTCGTAGTGGGACTCCGGGGCGGCCGGGTTGAAGAACTGGTTCGGCTGGAACGCCCCCTCGATCTCCCGCTCCAGGCGGTTGGCCACGCCGTAGTAGGACTCGTCCGAGTGCGGGTCCACGGAGGTGGGGGTGACCACCAGCTCGGCGCCGTAGGCGGCGAGGACGTCGCGTTTCTCCTGGCCGACCTTGTCCGGGGTGACGAAGACGGTGCGGTAGCCCTTCTGCTGGGCCACGATCGCCAGGCCGACGCCGGTGTTGCCGGAGGTCGGCTCCACCACGGTGCCGCCCGGGCGCAGCTTCCCCTCGGCCTCGGCGGCCTCGATCATCTTCAGCGCGATGCGGTCCTTCACCGAGCCGCCCGGGTTGAGGTACTCCACCTTCACCAGGACGGTGGCCGCGATGCCCTCGGTCACGCTGTTCAGCTTCACCAGCGGGGTGCGGCCGATGAGGTCGAGGACGTTCTCGGCGTAGCGCGGGGCGGACTCGTTCTGGGGTGCTCGGTTCTCAGTCACGGCGTCCACGGTACTGGCACGCCCGGACACGACAGTACTCTCGGGGTCATGTCCGGACCCGACGCGTCACGCACGCTGCGCCCCGCCGTCCCGGTGGACGTGGCGCTGACCCTGGGCGTGCTCCAGCGCGGCCACGCGGACCCGTGCGTGCGGGCGGCCCCGGAGGGCGTGTGGCTGACCCGCCGCGTGGACGCGGACGGGGCGCCGGTGCCGGCGAGCCTGCTGGTGCGCCCGGCCGCCTCCGCGGTGCGGCCGTCCGCGATCCGCGTGGAGGCCTGGGGGCCGGGCGCGGAGGCGGCCGTGGCGGAGGCCGAGGCGCTCCTCGGGCTTCACGACGACGGCTGGGTCGCCTTCGAGGACCTCCTCGCCTCCGGTGGGCGGCGGCTCCCCCACCACGTGGCCTCCGCCCGGCGGACGCGGCCCGGCCTGCGCCTGCCGGCGCACGGCCGCCTGGCCGAGCAGCTCATCACCGTGGTGCTGGAGCAGAAGGTCACCCATGATCAGGCCCGTCACGGCTGGCGGCAGCTGGTGCGCGCGGTCTCCGAGCCGGCACCGGGGCCGGTGCCGCACGGGATGCTGCTGCCGCCGGATCCGGCCGCGGTGCTGCGGGTGCCCAGCTGGGACTGGCACCGGTTCTGGGTGCAGCCGCCGCAGTCCAAGGCCATCCTGCGGGTGGCCGAGCGGGCGGAGAGCATCGACCGGCTGAGCCGGCAGGTGCGCCCCGGGGACGCGGCGGCCACCGCGGAGCTGGCCCGGCGGCTGCAGACCCTGCCGGGGATCGGGGCGTGGACCGTGGCCGAGGCGCTGCAGCGCAGCCACGGCGCCGCGGACCTGGTGGCCGTCGGCGACTTCCACCTGGCCCACTACGTGGGGCAGGTCCTCACCGGCCGCCGCGTGGACGACGCCGGGATGCTGCGCCTCCTGGAGCCCTGGTCCGGGCACCGGCAGCGGCTGGTGCGGATGATCGGGCTCTCCGGCGAGCGCCGAGAGCGGTTCGGCCCCAAGCTGGCCCCGGAGGACCACCGCGGACGGTGAGGGGTCCTCCACAGGCGACCGGCCGACGTCGTTCTCCACAGACGCGCCGCGCCGGCAGGCGGCGCCCCCACGGCGGGAAGGCCCTCCCTGCCAGCGTGGGTGGCGGAGGCGCCGCAGGGGCACTCCCCGGGCGACCCGAGGGACGTCCCGGCAGACGCGACCGACGGAGGGGCGATGATCGAGCAGCACAGGCGGAGGAGGACGCCGGAAGAGGCGGCAGCAGCAGGTGTCCACGGCCCGGGGACGCCCGGGACGATGCGTCCGGGCAAGCGGGCGTCGGTGATGATCGTGGCGCAGTCCGCCGGCCCGGACGACGGGATCGACGAGGCGCTGGAGTGGATCGAGGCGTTCGAGCGGGACTGCGGGCTGGTGCTGGACACGGAGGCGACGTCGGCGTTCGCCGTGGCGAATGCGGACGTGCTGCAGGACGGCCTCCAGCCGCCGCGCACCGAGTCCCCGGCGGAGCTGGTGGAGTTCATCCTCTGCGGAGGCGTCTGGTACCACCGCGGCAACGTGCCGACCGCTCCCCCGGACGACAACGGGGTCTCGGCCTGGGGCTGGATGTACCACCGCGCGATCAGCGGCGCCCGCCCGGACGCGCTCTGCACCGTGTGGGACGTCTACCCGCTCCCCTGCCCCGGTCAGCCCTGCTGAGCCGCCTTCTGGGCCTCCACGAGCTTGGTGCCCTCGGCGCGGAGCTCGACCTTGCGGACCTTGCCGGAGACCGTCATGGGGAAGGCGTCCATCACCTGCACGTAGGCGGGGATCTTGTAGTGCGCGATCTTCCCGGTGGCGTACTCCTTCAGGTCCGAGGCGGTGAGCGGGGAGGAGCCCTCGCGCATGATCAGGCAGGCCATGAGCTGCTCACCGTACTTCTCGTCCGGGACGCCGACCACCTGGACGTCCTGGATGTCCGGGTGGGAGTAGAAGAACTCCTCCACCTCGCGCGGGGAGATGTTCTCGCCTCCGCGGATGATGAGGTCCTTGATGCGCCCCTCGATGCGGGCGTAGCCGTCCTCGTCCATGGAGGCGAGGTCGCCGGTGTGCATCCAGCCGTCCTCGTCCAGCACGGCGGAGGTGCGCTCGGCGTCGTCCCAATAGCCGGACATCACGGAGTAGCCGCGGGTGCAGAGCTCGCCGGTGGCGCCGCGCGGGACGACCTCACCGGAGAGCGGGTCGATGATCTTGGTTTCCACGTGCGGCATGGAGCGGCCCACGGTCTCGGTGCGGCGCGCGAGGGAGTCGTCGCGGCGGGTCATGGTGGACACCGGTGCGGTCTCGGTCATGCCGTAGCAGATGGCCACCTCGGACATGTGGAGGCGGTCGATCACGCGGCGCATGACCTCCACCGGGCAGGTGGAGCCGGCCATCACGCCGGTGCGCAGGGTGGACAGATCCAGCTGCTCGGCCTCGGGACGGGCGAGCATGGCGATGAACATGGTCGGCACGCCGTAGAGCGATGTCGCCTTCGTGTCCGCGGCGGCCTGCAGGGCGGCCACCGGCTCGAAGCCGCGGGACGGGATCACGGACAGGGTGCCGTGGGAGACGGCGGCGATGGTGCCGATGACCATGCCGAAGCAGTGGAAGAACGGCACCGGGATCACCAGTACGTCCTGCTCGGTGTAGCCCAGCAGCTCGCCGATGTGGAAGCCGTTGTTCAGGATGTTCAGGTGGGACAGGGTGACGCCCTTGGGGAATCCGGTGGTGCCCGAGGTGTACTGCAGGTTCACCGGGTCTCCGGCGCCCACCTCGGCCTCGCGGGCGGCCAGCTGCTCGTCCGAGACCCGCTCGGCACCGGCCAGGAAGGCTGTCCAGGTGCTCTCCTCCACCGGGGTCTCGGCCACGCGCCTCGGGACCTCACCGGGGCGGGCGTGCGGGTAGGAGTCCTCGGTCGGCTCGCCCGGGGTGGGGAGCATGATGAGCTGGCGAAGCTCCGGGGCGGAGCCGGCGGCCACCTCACGGGCGGTGCGCGGCGGGTTCATACGGTCGTCCGGGCAGGCGACCACGAGGCCGCGCATGGTGCACTGCTCCACCACATAGGTCAGCTCGTGGGTCCGGTAGGCCGGGTTGAGGTTCACCAGGATGACGCCGGCCCGGGCGGCGCCGTAGAGCAGCGTGGTCCACTCGGCCACGTTGGGGCTCCACATGCCGATGCGGTCGCCCTTCTCGTAGCCGGCCGCGATGAGGGCCTTGGCCACGGTGCGGGAGTCCTCCTGCAGCTGCGCGAAGGTCCAGGAGCGGCCGGTGGAGGACTCGAGCAGGGCCGGGCGGTCCGGGTGGGCCGCGGCGGTCGCATCCAGGTTCTGCGCGAGCGTCTGCTCCAGCAGCTCCACATCGGTGGGGCCGGACGTGTAGGACATCTCGGCGTTGGACTGCTGCTCGGTCATCGGTGCCCTCCTGGCGGCGTCGTCGGCTGGGTCGACGGGCACGGCTACGCCGCAGCAGAGCGGTGACGTGGGCGTCAGACACCCCCGCCCGCTGTGATGCAGAGCACAATCGTGCCGTCGCCGTGGAGCGTACCCCCGATCACCGGAGAAATGCGAGGACGTCCGAACGATCGCTCCGAAGCATGGCGGTCGGGCGACGCGGGCCCGGGCATGACGGTGGGCCCGAGCGCGACCACGGCCGCACATGACGAAGGGCCCGGAACCGTGAACCGGTTCCGGGCCCTTCCAGCACGGTGGCAGATGAGGGATTCGAACCCCCGTAGGCAGTGCCAGCTGATTTACAGTCAGCCCCCTTTGGCCGCTCGGGTAATCTGCCGTGCGACCCGCGGTCGGCGCCGATCGACGCTTCCCAACAGGCGAGAGAAGACTCTACAGCAAAGTGCCGGACGCGGCCAACCGGGAGGGGCCAGGACCGCCCTTGCCCCGGTAGGCTGGGCGCAGATGCGGCCGTGCGCCGCCGTGCCGGACGCCGCGGGAACCCCGCCTGCCGCCGTTCGGACGGCTCAGCACGGCCTGCCCCAGACATCACCGAGAGAAGGAGCACTCCGTGGCCAGCGATTCCACGTTCGACGTCGTCAGCAAGGTGGACAAGCAGGAGGTGTCCAACGCCCTGAACCAGGCGCAGAAGGAGATTGCCCAGCGCTACGACTTCAAGGGCGTCGGCGCCGAGATCGACTTCTCCGGAGAGAAGATCCTCATGAAGGCGAACTCCGAGGAGCGCGTGAAGGCGGTCAAGGACGTCTTCGAGTCCAAGCTGGTCAAGCGCGGCATCTCCCTGAAGTCCTTGGACGCCGGCGAGCCGTTCGCCTCCGGCAAGGAGACCCGCATCGAGGCCGCCATCAAGGAGGGCATCGACCCGCCCACCGCGAAGAAGATCACCAAGCTGATCCGCGACGAAGGCCCGAAGTCGGTGAAGGCCACCATCCAGGGCGACGAGCTGCGCGTCTCCTCCAAGTCCCGCGACGACCTGCAGGCGACCATCGCCCTGCTCAAGGGCTTCGAGGACGCGGACCTGCAGTTCATCAACTTCCGCTGACGCGCCCACCCCGCAAGGAGAGACATGCTCTACCTGATCGACCCGCGCGGCCACGTGCACCAGGCCGAGACCACCGTCGGCGCCGCCCGTGCCCGCGAGCGCGTGGACGGCCGCCGCATCGACGACCAGGGCTGGCACCGGGCCGCCATGGTCCTGGACTACGACGACTACCTGGACATCGCCCTGCGCCACGGCGTGAAGTGCTCCAAGGGCCTGATGCTGGACGCCGGCTTCGTGCAGCACGCCCTGGCCCCGTCCAAGCTCAAGGCCTCCGGCCGCAACCAGGAGGCCGTGGCCGTCCAGGTGCAGGCCGTCGGCCGGGACACCGAGGACCGCCCCACCCGCCTGCACCAGCGCGCCATGACGCTGAAGAACGCGCTGTCCGGCCACAAGTCCCGGCTGGAGAAGGCCGAGGACAAGGCCCGCGAGATCCTCCAGGCGGACGTGAGGCAGGACCTGGTGCGCCACTGGCAGTCCCTCGGCGGCATCCTCCCGGAGTCCACCTCCGCCGAGCTGCACCACTCCTGATCCCCGCCCCGGATCCCCCGGCTCCTCCTGGGGCTTCACGACGTCGGCCGGTGACCTTCCGCATGGAAGGTCACCGGCCAACGTCGTTGGCAGAACGAAGACTTGCCCCTCCCTGTGATGACCATTAATGTCACCGATACGATCACTGGAAACCTCTGAGTAGCTGTCGCCCCCTAGTTCGTCGAGCAAGGAACACCCATGAACATCAAACGCAAGGTTGCCTCTATCGCTGCGTGCTGTGCCCTAGCCCTCACACTGCCGGGAGTTTCGTCTGCCGCCTCCGTTATTTTCGACGATTCAATCGGCGGCGGCTACCAGTATCGTGTTACCACCTACAACAATGGCGCGAAGGTCAACGGGGCACTTCGTTCTAAGGGTGGAAACGTTTACTATCAGGGCCGCGTGCAGAGCTTCAGCACTCCCTGGTGTAGCGGCACCAACTGGTCGCGATACACCTCAAGTACATCGTCCACTACTAACGTCGCACGTGGCGGAACCATCACAGCACTGGCTTGGACCTGCAGTGGTCCCAGGATTCAGAGCCGGACAGCTCGTGACTTGCGACTGCGCCCGGATCCGGTCGGCCCTTCCAGGATATACTGACTAGGACGTCAACGCCTCACGAGCCACAATGACTATTCAAGTCATCGCGGAAGGCCTGACCGTGGCCCGCGGACGGCGCACGATCCTGCGGGACGTCTCCTTCTCCCTGTCCCCCGGGGTCACCGCCTTGGTCGGCCGGAACGGTGCCGGGAAATCTACCCTCATGCTGACCCTCGTGGGGTTGCTCACCCCAGCTGCAGGGTCGGTGCGCATGGTCTCGGGCCCGGAAGCGGGCACCCGCGAGTTCAACCGCCACCTCGGGTGGATGCCGCAGCATCTGAGCTTCCCCCGGTTCGCCAAGGTCGCCGACACCATTGACTACGCCGCCTGGCTGCGCGGGATCGACACCGGTCGTCCCGGAGCAGTTGACGACGCATTGGGCGCTGCAGACCTCGGGTCCCTTCGCGACCGGCGGACCACGACGCTCTCCGGTGGAGAGCTCCGGCGGCTCGGTCTCGCCTGCGCGATCGTCGGGTCACCCGGATTCATCGTCCTCGATGAGCCAACCGTCGGGCTGGACCCGGTGCAGCGAGAGGACATCCTGGCCCGCGTACGCAGCCTCGCGGAGCAGCACACTGTCCTGATGTCCACGCACATCGTCGAGGACATCACCGAATCCGCCCAGCAACTCCTCGCCCTCAACGAGGGGAGGGTCGTCTACGACGGGTGTGTCCACGATCTTGCCGGTCCACACAAAGCGAGCGCCGATGTGCACCGCACGATCAAGGACCTCATCTCGGCCCAGGACCGGATCCGATGAACACCACCCCGCACGGACACCTCGGACGCGTCCTGGGCGCGGCTGTCACCATCACTTCGCTCGTGCTCCTGGCGGTTCTCTGGAGCGACCGCCACTCCTGGGTCGGCTGGCTTCCGGCACTGAGCGTGGCCTTCTCCGACTACTTCGCAGTGCTCGGTGGGGTGGTGGCTGCCGCCACCGGCGCTTGGCTTGCGATGCCGTTGACCGAGGACCAGCAAGAACACCGGCGGCTGCTCAGCGTCCGCCCTCGTCATGAGATCACCCGGTACCTGCTGCGGTGGCATCTGGCCTATGCCTTCGGCACGACGGCCATGGTGCTGCCCACGGCACTGCTGGTGAGCACAGTGCTCACGGGCCCCGTTCCGGCGCCGTTGCCCTGGTGGCAGTCTTTGGTGTGGGCACTGAGCTCTGCGACGTGGGTCTGCACCCTGGGCCTCGCCGGCTCACTCATCGGATGGAGGTATCCGCGCGTCTGGGCACCCCTCGCGGCCGCCGCCCTCGGCTACCTCGCACACCTGGCCTACAGCAGCTACGTCGATGCTCCCGAGGTCACCTATCTCTTCCCCCTGACCGGCCTGGCGTGGGCAGAGAACGGACCGACGCCAGCACTGCTGCTGATGCGTTGCCTCGTGGCAGGAGCAGTCCTCGCTCTGTGCTGGTTCCTGGTCTCGGGCCGCCGAAGATTCCTGGCGCCGGCTGCAGGAACGGCGGCGTTGGGTGCCACACTGCTCTCCGCAGCCCCGTTCATGCCTCCCCTGATCGCCGACCGCCCCACCATCGTCGTGTGCACCGAGACCTCCATCCCTGCATGCGCACCTGACTGGGCGTCGGCTGGCCTTCCCCGATATGCCGCGCTGGTCCACGAGGGGCTGGCTGGGCTACCCGATGCACTGCAGCCAGAGGCAATCGCCATGACGCCTGCCGTCGCCTGGAGCATCCGCTCCGAGGACGTCATGGTGGTGTCCTCCCCCGGAGGACGCGGCGATGCCACGGCACTGCCGGAGGTCGGGCCGACCATCGCCGGTCTCGGAGAGGCAGTGTTTCTTCAGGGTTGCGGGCAGGGTGAAGTGCCCGAACAGGTGGAGGCGATGCAGCTGTGGCTCACTGGAATGGGCTACTCCGGAGACGACCTGCTCGTCTCGGGCCTGCAGGGGGCTCCGGAACCGGTCCTCGCATTGTCGGGGAACCAGGAGCGCAGTCACGTGTACACCTCATGGGACGACGAGCAGCGTCAGGCCTACTGGGCCAGACATGCGGAGAGTGTCCGCACCTGCACGGTGACGGCGGACATGCTGGAGGAGATCACCTCATGACCGTCCGCCCATGGCGGCGGGTCTGGCTGCATGCTCGCGGCGTCTCTGCTGCCGGCCTCGGAGTCCTGGCGCTCGGCCCCTTTGCCTGTGCCCTCACCACGGCTGTGGCGCTGCCGGCAGACGTCGGCGCACCTGCAGACCAGGCATCCATCGCCGGCCATGCCGACACGGTGGTGGTCAGCGTCGCCCTGGCCTCCGTGTTCGCCGGACTGCTCATGCTGATCCTGGTGGATCGAACGGCGTGGATGACCCGGACCGGGGCACGCGTCGCGTGGCTCGATCGCGCCGTGTGGCTGGGGGCCGTGTGTGGGGTCTGGTTCGCACTGCACCTGGCCGCGTCCCTGCTGCTGCCCCCGCAACCGGGACAGTTCACGCTCTTCCTCACCTACCCGGCGCTCTGGCTGGGCATCGGCCTCTGTGCTGTGACCTGGGGCGGGCCGATCGCAGGCAGTCTGGCACCTGTGCTGGTGTGCATGGTGATGAGCCTGAACGCTGTTCCGTGGCCGTACAACGTGGTCTTCAATCCGCACGTGGCGGATGTCCGCATGGCCATCACGGTCGTGTTGCTCATCCTGGGTGCCTGCGTCTACTGCCGCTCCGGTCATCGGGAGCCGGTGACGTCCTGACCACTGGGCGTCGCGGGCGTGTCGCGGTCAGGGCGTGGGAGCGCGGCCGTCGTAGCGGAGGAAGCCGGGCTGGGCACGCATCAGCAGGCTGACCCCGATGATGCACAGCACGCCGCCGACGATGAGGGTGAGCCCCTCCCCCAGCGCCGTGGAGGCGCCGCCCTGGATCATCTCGCCCAGGCGCGGGCCGCCGGCCACGACCACCACGAACACGCCCTGCAGGCGGCCGCGGAGCCGGTCTGGGGTGGCGGACTGCAGGATGGTGGTGCGGAAGACGGCGGAGACGGAGTCGGTGGCGCCGGCGACGGCCATGCAGAACGCCGAACCGGCCAGCGCCCAGGCGAGGCGGCCGTCGTCGGGGTCCAGGGAGGAGCCCCACCAGACGACCACGCCGAAGACGGCCACGGCGGCGCCCCAGACGAGGATGCAGACGTAGGTGCCCAGGCCGTGGCGGTGCAGGCGGGTGAAGGTGCCGGAGAACAGGCCGGCCAGGAACGATCCGGCGGCCATCGCCGCCAGCAGCAGGCCCACGGCGGACTCGCCGCCGCCGAGGATGACCCCGCCGATCGCCGGCAGCAGCGCGCGCGGGAAGGCCGTGGCCATGGCCACGATGTCCGCGAGGAACGTCATGCGCACGTTCGGGCGGGTGCCCAGGAACCGGAACCCTTCCACCACGGAGGACAGGCCGAGACGCTGCTGCGGCTCCCCCTCCTCGCGCTGCGGGGGCAGGGACGGTAGCCGCCAGACCGCGTACAGCGCCGCCAGGAAGGTGACCACGTCCACCGTGTACGTCCACGCGTAGCCGATGGAGGCCACGAGCACGCCGCCGAGCAGCGGGCCCACCATCATGGCGATGGAGAACGTCATCATGTTCAGCGCGTTGGCCGCCGGGAGCAGCTTCACCCCCACCAGGGCGGGGATGATCGCGCCGCGGGTGGGCTGGTTGATGCCGGAGGCCGCCGAGTGCAGGGCGGTGAGCCCGTAGAGCAGCGCCACGGACTCGATGCCGAGCCAGGCGTGCGCGGCGATGCCCACGATGGTCAGCCACATCACCAGCGCGGACCACAGCGCCACGGTGCGGCGGTCGTACCGGTCCGCCACCGCGCCCCCGTAGAGCCCGGCCACCACCAGCGGGACGAGCGCGGCCAGGCCGAGCAGACCGACCGCGAAGGACGAGCCGGTGAGCGCGAAGACCTCCAGGGAGACCGCCACCAGCGTCAGCTGCGTGCCGACGAAGGACAGCGTGTTGCCCAGCCAGAGCCGGCGGTAGGCGGCGGAGACCCGCAGCGGAGTGAGGTCGGCGAACAGGCGGGGCATGCCGGTCAGCCTAAGCGATGAGGAAATGACCCCAAGAACAGACGAGGGTGCAGTTGTTGTCTCCTCAGGGACACTGCAGGGACAACAACTACACCCTCGTCGCGGGGATGAGGCGCGTCAGCCCTGGACGGCCTCGCGCATGATGCGGATCTGCTCGGCGCGGTCCACGACCTTCACGCGCTCGCGTTCGACCGGGCCGGACTCGGTGGCTTCGCGCCCCAGCGCCTTCTCGTGCTCGTCGAGGGCGTGCCAGCCGGCCCACGTGGTGTACGCCACGCCGCGCTCCTCCAGTAGGGACACGACGGCGTCCTCGGACGGCTCCTGCGCGGTCCAGAGGGTGTCCACGTCCTCGATGAGGTGGGTGATGGTCTCCAGGGCACAGCCCTTGGTGTGTCCGATCAGGCCGACCGGGCCGCGCTTGATCCAGCCGGAGGCATACAGGCCCGGAACCGGAGCGCCGTCGGCGCCGAGCACGCGGCCCTCGGCGTTCGGGATGACGCCGCGGACGTCGTCGAACTCCACGCCGTCCAGCGGGGAGCCGAAGTAGCCCACCGCGCGGTACACGGCCTGCACCGGGTAGTCCACCGTCTCCTGCGTGGGGCGGATGCCTCCCTCACCGTCCAGCTCCATGCGGCGCATGCGCAGCCCGTCCACGCGACCGTCACCGTCGGCGTCCAGGAACTCCTCCGGGGCCTGCAGGAAGTGCAGGTGCAGGCGGCGCGAGGCGGAGGAGGTGCGGTCCTCCTGCTCCATCAGCCAGTTCGTCAGGGTGCCGACCATGGTGCGGGTCTGGTTGTTGGACTCGATGGCCTGCTCCGAGCCGGCGTCGAAGTCGAAGTCGTCCTCGTAGAGCACGATGTCCACGTCACGGGAGTGCGCGAGCTCACGCAGCTCCAGCGGGGTGAACTTCACCTGGGCGGGACCGCGGCGGCCGAACACGTGCACATCGGTCACCGGGGAGGCTTTGAGCGCCTGGTACACGTTGTCCGGGATCTCGGTGGTGAGCAGGTCGTCCGCGTGCTTGGAGAGGATGCGGGCCACGTCCAGGGCGACGTTGCCGTTGCCGATCACCGCGATCTCCTTGGCGTCCAGGGTCCACTCGCGCGGCACGTCCGGGTGGCCGTCGTACCAGGAGGCGAAGTCCGCGCCGCCGAAGGAGCCCTCGAGCTCCACGCCCGGCACGTCCAGCGCGGCGTCCTTCACGGCACCGGTGGCGAACACGATCGCGTCGTAGTGGCGGCGCAGGTCCTCCAGGGTCAGGTCCGTGCCGTAGTCCACGTTGCCGAGGTAGCGGATGTCACCGCGGTCCATCACCTTGTGCAGGGCGTTGACGATGCCCTTGATGCGCGGGTGGTCCGGGGCCACGCCGTAGCGGATCAGGCCGAACGGGGCCGGGTAGCGGTCGAACAGGTCGATGGAGACCTGGAAGTCACGCTCCTCCTTGGTGAGGATGTCGGCCGTGTAGACGCCGGCGGGGCCTGCTCCGACGATGGCGATGCGCAGCGGGCGGTTCGGACGCGTGGTCACGGCGTGGGTGTCCTTCCGGTGGAGGTGTTCGGCGGCGGTCCGCGGGAGCCGGGCGGAGCTCTGCGCCCAGGGCGGACCGACCGTCCATCCTACCGGCGCACCGCCGCTTTCCGCGGTGAGGCCGGTCACCATCCGCGCCGCCCCGGGGCACCACGACGACGGCCGCTCCCCGACGTGACGCGCCCACCGGCGGCCCGTGGCCGGGCGGGTCTACAGTGGCCCGGTGACCACCCGATCCTCGTCCTCAGCACCGTCCCCCGGCACCGCGGGCGGCACCGCGTCCTCGGCCGAGGCCTCCGGTCTGGCCGTCGGCGCCGGCGCCTATGCGATCTGGGGCGTGCTGCCGCTGTACATGGCGGCCACGGCGCCGGCCTCCGCCATGGAGATCGTCATCATGCGGATCGGCTTCTCCCTGCTGTTCTGCCTGCTCCTGCTGGCCGTGCTGCGGCGCTTCAGGGACCTGCGGGCCGCCCTGGGGACGCGCCGCCGGGTCGTCGGTGTGGTGTTGGCTGCGGTGGCCGTGGCGGTGAACTGGCTGCTGTACGCCGGATCGGTGACCTCCGGGCATGTGCTGCAGGCCTCCCTGGGGTACTTCATCAACCCGCTGGTCAACGTGGCCCTGGGCGTGCTGCTGCTGGGCGAGCGCATGCGCCGCGCCCAGTGGGCGGCGGTGGCGATCGCCGCGGTGGCGGTGCTGGTCATCACCGTGGACGCCGGGCAGGTGCCCTGGATCGGGCTGGGCCTGGCGTTCTCCTTCGGCCTCTACGGGCTGGCCAAGAAGCGCGCGGGCGCCCCCGTGCACCCGGTGGCGTCCATGACGGCCGAGACCGTCGTGCTGCTGCCGGTGTTCGTGGGCGGCACGATCTGGCTGGCCGCGACGGGCACGCTGACCACCGGCCTGCACGGGGCGGTGCACTTCTGGATCATGGCGGCCTCCGGCGTGGTCACCGCGGTGCCGCTGATCATGTTCGCCACCGCGGCCCGGACCGTGCCGCTGTCCGTGCTGGGCATCCTGCAGTACATCGCGCCGATCGGACAGTTCCTCCTCGCGGTCACGGTGTTCGGAGAGCACATGCCCGCCGGCCGCTGGATCGGATTCGGCCTGATCTGGCTGGCGCTGATCGTGTTCACGTCGGACCATCTGGCCGCCGCCCAGGCACAGCGGCGGCTGATGCGCCGGGCCTAGACTGGCCGCATGCCTCCCAAGCCTCCCGCACCCGTGTACCTGCCCGGCTTCCAGAAGCTCGTCCCGGCCCTGCTCGGCGAGGACTGGGCGCACGACGACGGCCTGACCGGCGCCGAGGTCGACCGCCGCCTGGACGAGTCCCCGGCCGCCGAGCAGCTCGGCGAGGACCTGGTCCTGCCGGCCGCCCTGCGCGAGTTCTACCTCGCCCTCGGCAACTGCGGCGACCTGCTGGAGACCGCGCACTTCTTCTGGGACCCGGACGACCTCGAGGTCCGCGACGGCTTCCTGATGTTCCTCGAGGACGCCGAGGAGACCGTCGTCTGGGGCCTGCCCGTGGACAACCTGCCGCTGCCGGACCCGATCGTCTGGCGCCGCTCCTCCGGCGCCGATGACGAGGACGGCGAGTGGACCGACGAGGGCGGGACGTTCTCCGAGTTCGTCACCGACCTGCTCGCCTGGACCTTCGAGGACGAGGAGGAGGACCGCTGATGCCCTCCCAGACCCCGGGCTCCGCCGCCGGCTCCGATCCGGAGGCCGACCCCGCCCGCTCCCCCGAGGCGCCGCGCGGCTCCGGCATCCCCTCTCAGGCCCCGGAGGGCTACGTCTGCCCGTTCTGCGGCCTGGTGGCCGGCGACTGCTCGGACCCGGGCAACCGCTGCGAGCTCGAGGACGTCGTCTACCAGGACGAGGACCTCGTGGTGCTCATCGCCTGCGACGGCTTCGGCGACCACGAGGGTCACGCCATGATCATCCCGGCCCAGCACTATGAGAACCTCTACGAGATGCCGGACCGAGTGCTGCAGCGTACCGCGCTGATGGCCCGTCAGGTCGCCCTGGCGATCAAGCGGGCGTGGAACTCGGAGGGCACCTCCACCCGCCAGCACAACGAGAAGGCCGGCAACCAGCACGTCTGGCACTACCACCTGCACGTGTTCCCCCGGTACTCCGGGGACATGCTCTACCGCCAGCTGCGGCACGCCGTGGATCCGGCCGTCCGCGCCGTGAAGGCGAAGGAGCTGGCCGCCGCCCTGGACGTGGGGCCGACCCGGCTCTGAGGCGGCCGTCCCGCTTCGAGCGCGAGCCCGCAACAACTGGTGAGGACACACCGTCAAAGTCGTCCAGAAGCGTGCCCTTGAGGGTGTGTCTTCACCAGTAGGCGACGCCGGTGGGCCCGGCTGGATCCACGCGGAGAACCGCCTCAGGAGGAGCGGTCGACCACGTAGTCGGCGAAGCCTGCGAGGGCGTCCTTCACCGCGGAGTCCGGCAGCGGCGCCAGGATCTGCTTGGCCCTCGCGGCGTGCGCGCGGGTCATCTCCCAGGCACGCTCCATCACCGGGTGGGCGGTCACGGCGGCGACAGCGGCGGCGAGCTGCTCATCCGTGTCCAGCGGGCCGTCCACGAGCTCGAGGGCCTCCCGGGCGGACTGCGCCTCGGCGCCGGCGCCCACGGCCGCGCCGCGCAGCAGGATGGTGGTCAGGGTCGGCACGCCCTCGCGCAGGTCGGTGCCGGGCGCTTTGCCGAGCTGCTCCTCGGTGGAGGTCAGGTCGATCAGGTCGTCGGCCAGCTGGAACGCCAGGCCGACCTCCTCGCCGTAGGCGGCCAGGATCTGCACGGTCTCCTCGTCCGCTCCGCCGAGCAGCGCGCCGAGCATGCCGGAGGCGGCGATCAGCGAGCCGGTCTTGCCGCCGATGACCTGGAGGTAGTGCTCGAGGTGGTCCTCGCCGTCCTGCACGCCGCGGGTCTCCCACAGCTGGCCCATGACGAGCCGCTCGAAGGTGTCGGACTGCACACGGACGGCACGTGGACCGAGCTCGGACATCAGCTGGGAGGCGCGGGCGAACACGAGGTCGCCGGCCAGGATCGCGGCGGAGTTGCCCCACAGGCGGTGGGCGGTCTCCACGCCGCGGCGCACGGGGGCCTCGTCCATGACGTCGTCGTGGTACAGGGTGGCCAGGTGGGTCAGCTCCATCACCACGGCGGCCTGACGGACCGCGGGGTTGACCGGGGCGACTTCCCCGGAGCCGAGCTCCGGGTCCGCGATGAGCGAGGCCATCACGGTGAGCACGGGGCGGATGCGCTTGCCGCCGGCGGTGAGCAGGTGGCGGGAGGAGGTCTCCGCGAAGACGTCGTCGCTCGTCAGGGCCTCGTGCAGCTGCGTCTCCACCGCGTCGAGGGCGTCGGTGACGGTGTCGAGCACGCGACCATGCCCGGCCAGCGATTCGAAGCCGGCGGGCAGGGTGAAGCCGTCAGTGGAGGTGGTCACCGTGCAAGCCTACCCAACCCGGCGGCCCGGTCCCCCACCGGCAGCGCGTCGGCCGTGGTCAGCGCGGGCGTGGCGGACTCGAGCAGCCGCACCAGGCGGTCCACGGCGTCCCCGCCGCGTGGGTCCACGAGGTTGCCCATCATGCGCACGACGATGCGGAACAGCGGCGGCGTGGACATGCCCAGGGCCAGGCCGGCGCGCATCACGGCAGGGTTGCCGATGAGCTGCGCGAACTGGCGGCCGAGCTGGAAGTGGCGGCCCCAGAGGTGCTGGGTGAGCACCGGGTAGCGCTGCAGCACGGCGTCCGCGCCGCGCGCGGTGCCGGCGGCCAGGGCCTGCACGGCCAGGTCCGCGGCGTGGCGGGCGGCCTCCATGGCGAAGCCGATGCCCTCGCCGTTGAACGGGGAGACCATGCCTGCGGCGTCGCCCACCAGGAGCATGCCGGGCACGTGCTGCGGGGTGCGGTTGAACGCCATGGGCAGGGCGGCGCCGAGGATCCGGGACTGCCGGGTGTCCTCGCCGATGCCCCAGTCGGCCTCGAGGGCCCCGGTCCAGTCCTTCAGCAGCTGCCGGTAGTCCAGCTTCCCGAACTGCGGGGAGGTGTCCAGGATGCCGAGTCCGACGTTCACGGTGCCGTCGGCCAGGGGGAACAGCCAGCCGTAGCCCGGCAGCGGGTTGCCGTCCGCGTCCGGCAGGCGCAGCCAGGACTCCATCCACTCGGCGCGGTCGCCGGCCAGGACCGGAACGGCGCCGTCCGGTCCGGGGGCACCGGCGGTGTAGTAGGCGCGCACGGCCACACCCATGGGGCGGTCCTCACGGCGGTGGATGCCGGCGGACACGGCGGCGCGGGTGGAGTTGCCGTCGCAGGCGAGGGTGATCGGGGCCTGCACGTGCACGCGGCGGCCGGTCCTGCGGCCGCGCTCGTCCAGCTGCTCGGCGGCCAGCCCGACCACACGCCCCGCCTCGTCCCGCAGCACCGAGCGCACGGCGTGGCGCTCACGCACCTCGGCCCCGGCGGTGCGGGCGTGCTCCACGAGCAGGCGGTCGAAGTCCTGGCGGGTGCGGGTCAGCGCGTAGTCCGGCCAGCTCTCGGTGGTCGGCCACGGCACATCCACGCCCCTGTCCCCGGCGCGCAGGCGCAGGCCGCGGATGCGCTGCCAGCCGCCGTCGTCCCCGGCCTCGCCGCAGTGGGGCACGCCCAGCAGCTGCAGCTCCTTCACGGCCTGCGGGGTGAGGCCGTCTCCGCACACCTTCTCCCGTGGGTGCGCGGTCTTCTCCAGCACCACCACGTGCACGCCCGCCCGCGCCAGGTGCCAGGCGGCGGTGGCGCCGGCGGGCCCGCCTCCGGCGATCACGACGTCGGCACGCACCGCCTCGGGCACCTCGCCGGGCTCGGTGGACGGGTCGGGCACGGTGTGCCCGTCATGGGGCCGGGGGTTCATGCGGTGACCTCCGTGGCGGTGGTGCGGGCGCCGTCGTCGGCGAAGGTGGCGCGGACGGCCTCGGCGAGCGCGGCGGCCACGCCGGGGCGGTCGGCGCGGTCGCAGCGGACCTCGATCAGGCGGCGTCCGCCGGTGTGGTCGGACAGGGCGTGGACGAGCTCGGCGGTGGTGGCGACGGGCACGTGCTGCACGCCGTAGGCGGCGGCGAGGGCGGCGAAGTCCACGGAGTGCGGGGTGCCGAACAGGCGCTCGACGATCCCGCCCATGCCGGGGACCTGGGCGACCTGGCCGTGCTCGAGGCCGGCGAAGATCGCTCCGCCGGCGTCGTTGACCACCACGAGGTCCAGGTCGGGCTCGTCCTCGTCGGTGCCGGCGAGCAGGCCGCCGGCGTCGTGCAGGGCGGTGAGGTCGCCGAGCAGGGCCACGGTGCGGCGCTGGCTGGCCAGAGCGACGCCCGCGGCGGTGGAGACGGTGCCGTCGATGCCGGCCAGGCCGCGGTTGGCGTAGACCTCGTTGTACGGGGTGGCCGGCGGGCGCCACGTGAGGTCCACGTCCCGGATCACGGACGAGGATCCGAGCACGAGCGGACCGTGCACCACGGAGGCACAGGTCTGGGCGGTCTGCTGCGGGGACATCCCGAAGCGGGGCTGCACGCCGAGCAGCACGTCTTCCACGGCGGACTGTGCGCGCATGGAGGCGGCCTGCCAGGCGTGGAGCCAGCCGGCCTCGCCCTGGCCGGCGAAGTCCGCCAGATCCTCCAGACAGGAGAAGAGCTCCTCCCGGCGGCGACCGGCCTCGAACCACGGGGCCGGTTCCGGGACGTAGAGGGCGGTGTCCACGTCCGCGCGGCGCAGCAGGGCTGCCACGGGACGGGTGAGGGTGGGGCGGCCGAAGAGGACCACCCGGTCGATGCGCTCGGCCAGCGGGTGCCCGGCAGGGCCGTCGGCGGCGCCCGCTCCCGCGGCAGGGCCGAGCAGCAGCGGGTAGGCCGCGATCGCGTTCACGCTGAAGCGGGCGTTGGAGCTGGGCTCGGCCAGCAGCGGCAGGCCGAGGGCCATGGCGAAGGCGGCGGCCACGGGGCCGGCGTCGTGCCCGGCGAGCACCACGGTCCGGCGCTCGGCGCGCCCGGCGACCTGCAGCTCCGGGAAGCCGGACAGGTCCGTGCCGGCGGGACGCCACACCTGCACGGGCGCGGCCTTCTGCGCGGCGGCCAGGCAGCCGGAGAGGTCCGGCAGCGTGCCGGTCGACGGGTGCGCGTCCAGCACCTCGCCGCGGCCGGTCTCCGGCAGGACGTGCTCGGCGCCTGGCGGGGTGAGGGCCCCGATGCGGGCGGCCTCCGCGTCGTCCGGGACCAGCGGCTCGGCGAAGTGCAGGTTCAGGTGCACCGGCCCGGCCGGGGCGTCCTGGACGGTCACGGAGCCGCCGTCCTCCGAGGCGAGGAAGCCGTCGGCGGCCAGGAGGGCCGAACGCACGGTGGAGGCGACGCGTAACAGGTGCGCGCCGCCGTCGTGCCCGTCCTCCGGCGAGGAGTGCAGGGACGCAGCGAAGCGGACGTGGTGCGGGAAGACCCCCGGCTGCTCGGTGGTCTGATTGGCGCCGGTGCCGACCATCTCGGCGGGACGGTCCGCCGTCAGCGCGACCACGCGCGTGCCGGCGTGGAAGGACTCCATCAGGGCCGGCAGCAGGTTGCCGACGGCCGAGCCGGACGTGGTCACCACGCCGACCGGGCGGCCTGAGCCCAGGGACAGGCCGTGGGCGAGGAAGCCGGCGGAGCGCTCGTCGACGCGCACGTGCAGGCGGACCTCGCCCGCGCGCTCGCAGGCGGCCAGCGCGTACACGAGCGGGGCCGAGCGGGAACCGGGGCAGATCACGACCTCCCGCATGCCGCCGTCGATCAGGGAGTGGACCACCGTGCGCGCCACGGCCAGGGAGTCGGCTGAAGTCATGGTGCCCACCAGTCTAGGTGTAGGAGGGCATGACGTTGTTGACTCGGGTCGGTGCCAGTGAGGCCGGAGGAGCGTCTCCGCAGGAGGTATGAGGCCGATGATAGTTGT